>NZ_RZSV01000181.1:0-12015 GCF_004023205.1 Mesorhizobium sp. M1A.F.Ca.IN.020.03.2.1
GCCTTGTTGATGCCGCGCATGGTGGCAGGGATGGCGGTGGCGGCCAATGCGCTGAGACCGGAGGTGAGGCCGGAGAGCACCCGAAATGGTATGTTTTCCCGTGCCAGCGACAACGCCTCTTCGCCGCCGCGGCCGAAAATATAGGGATCGCCGCCCTTGAGCCGCACGACGCGGCGGCCCTCGCGCGCCAGCCGCACGAGCAGGGCGTTGATGTCGTCCTGCTTCATCGAGGGCTGGCCGCCGCGTTTACCGGCGTAGAAGAGCTCCGCGCCTGCAGCAACCGCGACGACATCGGGCGAGACCAGCGCGTCATAGACCAGCGCATCGCACTGCCCGAGTGCCGCCAGCACTTCGAGCGTCAGGCAGCCGGGATCGCCGGGGCCGGCGCCGGCCAGCCAGACATGGCCGGGCTCCAGCGCGCGCGGCTTGAAGTTCAGCCGCGCCAGCGCCTGCTCCACCGTTGCCCGTCCGTTTCTGTTGGTGCTGGCGTTCACAATCCGTCCCGTCCGCGAAAACGCCGCTGGTAGTGGGCGTCGTAAAGTGAGCTCTCGCCGAAATCCTGCGCGGCCAATGCGCTGCCGACGAAGATGATCGCCGTGCGCTCCATCGGATTTTGCGCAAGCTGCGCCTCGATCGTGCCCAGCGTGCCGGTCAGAATGCGCTCGTCCGACCAGGAAGCGCGGAAGACGACCGCCACTGGGCATTCTGCGCCGTAGAGCGGCGTGAGTTCGGCAACGATGCGGGCGATGGCATGGATGGCGAGATGGATGGCTAGAGTTGCACCGGTGCGGCCGAAGCCGGCAAGCGTCTCGCCGGGCGGCATTTTCGAGGCGCGGCCGGAGACGCGGGTCAGCACGAGGCTCTGCGCGAGCTCGGGAATGGTAAGCTCGCGCCGTAACGCCGCCGCCGCCGCCGCGAAGGAAGGCACGCCCGGCGTCAGCGTGTAGGGGATATCGCGCTTCTCGAGCCGCCGGATCTGCTCGGCCACTGCGCTCCACACCGAAAGGTCGCCGGAATGCAGGCGCGCGACGTCCTGGCCGGCTTCGTGGGCGGCAAGATATTCGGCCTCGATCTCGTCGAGCGACATCGGCGCGGTGTCGATCAGTTTTGTGCCGGGCGCGCAGTGTTCGAGCAGTTCCGGCGCGACGATCGAGCCGGCATAGAGGCAGATCGGACAGGAGGCCAGCAGGCGGCTGCCGCGCAAGGTGATGAGGTCGGCAGCACCAGGGCCGGCGCCGATGAAATGGACGGTCATTTTGGGCCTCCACCAAGGGCGATGGCACAGGTTACAGGACCAAGTACCGTACGTGGTCCAAGCAGTTTCGCCTCTTTGCCGGCCGCGGCCAGGGCCGACGCTTCCGAAACCGACGGCGTGCCGGCGTGAGCCTGCGACCATTCGGATTGGCTGATCGTGCCGGATGAGACGGTTTGCAAGGCGTCGTCGGAGACGACGAGCACGGGCAGGTCGAGGTCGCGACCGGCAAGAAAGATCGCTTGCTCGTCGCGTTTCATTTCGCCCGTTGCCAGCGCTGAAAGCGCGGTCTTTGGCAACCCATGCGCTTCGAGCGCGGTCTCGATCGCGGCGCGCACGTCGCGCGCCATCACACCCTTCCGGCAGCCGATACCCGCGACCATCATGGCTTTACCCAGCTCCATTGCATGACCGGCATGGCCGGACGCCAGGCCTGCATGGATCCGACCGGCGCCGCACGCGAGAGGGCGATGCGCAGAAGGTCGCCGCCGCGCCTGGTATGCTGGTCAAGCAGCAGCGCCTCCATTTCCAGCGTCACAGCATTGGCGACCAACCGGCCGCCGGCGCGCAGCGACTTGATCGCTGTCTGCAGCACGCCGGCATCGCTGCCGCCGCCGCCGATGAAGATGGCGTCTGGTGTCGCCAGTGTTGCCAGCGCTTTCGGCGCCGAGCCTTCGATGACGACGAGACCGGGCACGCCGCAATGCGCGGCGTTGCGATGGATGCGGGCGGCGCGCTCGCTGTCGGCTTCGATGGCAATCGCCCGCATCGAAGGGTGAGCCCGCATCCATTCGATGCCGATCGAGCCGGAGCCGGCACCGATGTCCCAGAGCAGTTCACCGCGCCGCGGCGCCAGCGCCGACAGCGTCATGGCGCGGATCTCGCGCTTGGTGATCTGGCCGTCATGCTCGAACAGATGATCGGCAAGGCCGACGGTCAAAGGCAGGATGCGCGCATCCGGAGTCGATTCTATTTCGAGCGCCAGCACGTTGAGCGGATTGATGTTTTTGAGATCGAAGGCGTCGGCGCGGGCAGCGTGGCGCGTTTCGCCCTGGCCGCCAAGCGCTTCGAGAACCGTCAACCGCGACGGACCGAAGCCGAGTTCGTCGAGCAGCGCGGCGATGGCGACCGGCGCGTCGCTGTCGGATGTGAGCGCAAGGATACGTGCGCCGGGGTGGAGCAGGGGGCGGAGGAGGTCGATCGAGTGGCCATGCAACGAGATGGTTTCGACATCCTGCAGCGCCCAGCCGAGACGGGAGGCGGCTAGCGACAGCGATGACGGCGCCGGCAGGACGAGCATCTCATCCGGTTTCACTTTGCGCGCGAGCGTGACGCCGACGCCGTGGAAGAACGGGTCGCCGGAAGCCACCACGCAGACGCTTCTGCCTTCGAGCGCCAGCACATCATGCATCTCGGCATCGAACGGCGTCGGCCACGGTCGCGCCTTGCCCTTGGCCAAGTCTGAGACGAGCGCGAGGTGCCGCTTGCCGCCAAAGATGACTTCGGCCTCGGCGATCCTGCGCTTGGCCTCGTCGCCCAGACCCGCTACACCGTCCTCGCCGATGCCGACGATGGTCAGCCATCTTGCGACCGGCTTGGCAGCGCGCGAACCCTCAGCAGGCATGATGACCCACCGTATTCTGATTCTCGGCGGAACCACGGAGGCCCGGCAGCTGGCGGGCAAGCTGGCTCGCCGGAAGGATTTCTCGATCACGCTGTCGCTCGCCGGCCGCACCGAAAGCCCCATGGCGCAAGGCGTCCCCATGCGTAGCGGCGGCTTTGGCGGCATGGAGGGATTGGCCGCCTACCTCCATCGGGAACAGGTCGATCTGGTGGTCGACGCCACGCATCCTTACGCGGCCCGTATGTCGGCCAATGCCGCTGAGGCGGCCAGGCAAACCCGCGTGCCGATGGTTGCGCTGCGGCGTGCCGGCTGGGAGCCTGTCGCGGGTGATCGCTGGACTTTCGTGGAGAGCGTCGCTGAAGCGGCCAAGGCGCTTGGCACGGCGCCGCGACGAGTCTTGCTGGCGATCGGCCGGCAGGAAGCCGGCGCGTGCGAGGCCGCTCCGCAGCATCGCTATCTCATTCGCAGCGTCGACCCGATCGAGCCAAAGCTGGCTGTGCCTGACGCAGTTTACCTTCTGGCGCGCGGGCCGTTCCCCGAAGCGGACGAGCGCGCGCTGCTTGAAAAATACGCCATCGATACCGTCGTTTCGAAGAACAGCGGCGGCGAGGCGACCTACGGCAAGATCGCCGCGGCGCGCGCGCTCGGCATCGAGGTGATCATGGTGCGCAGGCCGCCGCTGCCTGACGTTGCGTCGGCCGAGACCGTCGATCAGCTGGCTGCGATGGTCGATCATTTTCTCGACCCAGTTGCCGAACGCGGCGTGTAGACCAGCGCGGGCTTGTCGCCGCGCTTGATGATGCGGGTCTCGGGCGAGCCGATGATGACGCAGGTCGACATGTCGGCCTTTGCCGCATCGGCGTCGGCGAGCAGAAACACCTCGATGCGCTCTTCGGGCCGGCCGGCGGCGCGGCCGAAGATCACCGGGGTGGTGCCCGGCAGAATGGCCTTCAGGCATTCGAAGGCGCGGCCGAGCTGCCAGGGGCGGGCCTTGCTGATCGGATTGTAGAGCGCAATGACGAAGCCGGCGCCGGCCGCCGCCAGCAGACGCAGCTCGATCAGCTCCCAGGGTTTTAGATTGTCGGAGAGCGAGATGGCGCAGAAATCATGGCCAAGCGGCGCGCCGATGCGGGCGGCGACCGCGAGCATGGCGGTGACGCCGGGAACGACCGCGAGGTCGATTGACCTCCATTCTGGCGGACCGGCTTCGATCGCCTCGCAGACGGCGGCCGCCATGGCGAATACGCCGGGATCGCCGCCGGACACGACAGCGACGCTGTGACCTTCGGCTGCCTTGGCCAGCGCCTCGTTCGAGCGGGCTAGCTCTTCGCGATTGTCGGAGGCGATGCGGGTCTGGTCCTGTCGCAGCTCGAGCCGGTCGAGATAGGGCTTGTAGCCATAGAAGAAGGAAGCCTCCGTCACGGCGCGGATCGCCTCCGGCGTGACCTGATCGGCATTGCCGGGGCCGAGGCCGATCACGGTGAGGCGGCCGCTCAAGGCTTGGCTCCGGGAACTCCGGGACGCGCCGACCAGCCGGCGACCAGCACGATGGCGAAATAGGGGGCCTTGTCGTCCGGCTTTTCCGCGAGCCGCATCGACACGCTGCCCGGCATGGTGCCGCGCTCGACATAGACGGCCTTCGTCAGCTTGCCGGTCGCTTCCAGCGCGCGGCGGATCTTCGGCAGGTTGCGGCCGACCTTCATGATGACGGCGGCATCGGTATCGGCCAGCCGTCGCGTCAGCTCGAACTCGCTCATCGTGCCGGGAAGCACGGTCAGCACATCGTCGCCCTGGACGATCGGCAGGCCGGTCGCCGACCAACAGCCGGACATGGCGGTGATACCGGGAATGACTTCGGTCGGGAATCGGTGCGAGAGGCGCACGTGCAGATGCATATAGGAGCCGTAGAAAAGCGGATCGCCCTCCGACAGCACGGCCACCATCTTGCCGGCGCCGAGATGCCCGGCGACCTGTTCGGCGGACCGCTCGTAGAAATCGGTGATCTGCGAGCGATAGTCGTCGTGATCCTTGTCGATCTCGGTCGTCACCGGATAGAGCAAGGGCAGCTCGACCATATCCGGGCGAAAGCGCGCCTCGACGATGGCGCGCGCGTTGCTGTTGTTGCCGCGCTTGGCGAAATAGGCGACGACATTCGCTTCAGCCAATGCCCGCGCGGCTTTCAGCGTCAACAGCTCCGGATCGCCGGGACCGGTGCCGACGCCGACGAGCCGGCCTTTGGGGAAAGCGTTCACAGGCCTGGCCTCGCCAATGCGTTGAGTGCTGCGGCCGTCATGGCGCTGCCGCCCAGCCTGCCGCGCACGATGGCGTAAGGTACGCCGTAGGAGTTTTCCGCCAGTGCATCCTTGGATTCGGCAGCACCGACGAAACCAACCGGCAGGCCGATGAGGGCGGCCGGCGTCGGCGCGCCGTCGCGCAGTTGTTCGAGCAGATAGAACAGCGCGGTCGGTGCGTTGCCGATGGCGACCACCGAACCTGCCATGCGCTCGCTCCAAAGGTCGATAGCGGCGGCCGAGCGCGTGTTGCCGATTTCCTTGGCGATATCGACGGTGCGCGGGTCGCGCAGCGTGCAGATCACCTCGTTTCCGGCCGGCAGGCGGGCACGGGTGATGCCGTGGGCGACCATCTCGGCATCGCAGAAGATCGGCGCCCCGGCGGCAAGGGCGGCACGGGCCGCTTCAACGAAACCGCTGGAGAACACGAACTGGCTGGCTGCCTCGACCTGGCCGCAGGCGTGGATCATGCGGATCGCGACATCGGCCTCTGTCTCGGAAAAGCGCGACAAGTCCGCCTCGGCGCGGATGATGGCGAAAGAGCGCTCGTAGATCGCCATCCCGTCATGGATATAGTCGTAGGCGGCCATTCTTCAGTTCCGTCGATAGAGTTCGGCGATCTCAGTCGCGCCGAGCCTTGTGAGGCAAGCGGCGGCAGTCTCGCCGGGATGCCGTGCGTTTCGGATCGCCGCCGCAATGCCGGCGACCCCGCGCGCGGCGTCATAGCCCGGCCTGTATCCGGCAGGAAGGGTCTTTGCCGTCCCGTCCACGACAAGTCCGGCTCCGTTTTCGTCGCCGACCAGGGTGAGCCCCGCTGGGCCGGGATGGGCGCAGCCTTTGGCGCAGCCGGAAATGTGGAGGGTGAGGGAGGCATCAAAGAGATCGGGGCTTTCCGTTGCGATTTCTTCGGCGATGGCGCGGGTGGCGATGCGGCCGGAGGCGCAGGCGGGCGCTCCGGGGCAGGCGGCAATGCGGGTGCGCGGATCGGTGGGGGCGGTGATGAAGCCGAGGGCGGACGCGGAGGCTTGGAGAGAGGCGCTGGCGAATGGGGAGAGGTTGAGGAAAAGTAGGGTGCGGCCTGGGGCCATGCGGATTTCAGCCGAGCCCAGATCGGAGGCCCTGGCGGCGAGGTCGATGAGGTTCTGCGCCGGCATACTTCCGAAGGGCAGGCCGATGCCGAGGGCGTGGCTGCTGCTCAGGTCGAAGAGGCCGATGGGCGAATGCTGACGCCCTACGGCGCCCCCCTCTGTCCTGCCGGACATGTCCGGCAGGACAGAGGGGGGCGCGAAGGAATGCCAGCCTGCGAGCGAAGCCAACTGCCGGTCCGACAAATCCCGCGTGTGCGCCTCGCGGCCTTTTTCGGCCACCATCCTTAGTGCAGCCACCGCGATGTTGCGCGCCGTATCCTCGTCAACAGTGGCGAGTGACTTCGCGCTTCGGCTGTCACCGGCAACCGACACGCTCCACTGGACGCCGGCCACAGTCCGCACCGCCTTCAGCCGCACGTCAGCCGTCAGCGCATCCACAGCCAACTGCCCGCCGCCGTCGACGACCACGGACACCTTCGGCCCCAACCGTGGCGTCAGCCCCGCCTCTTCAATAGCCAGCCTGATCCGATCGGCCACGGGGCGCGAATCTGCAATCTCCTGCGGGTCGATACCCGCGAGCGGCCCGGTCTCCACCGGCACGCCCGTCCGCACCGCGATGCCCAGCGCATCCACTTCCGCCGCCAGCAGCCAAGCGCTGTCTGCGGTCAGGCCCCGGATCTGCAGGCTACCGCGAGCGGTCACTTCCATGATGCCGTTGCCGTGGCGCAAGGCGGATTCGCAAAGACCGATCAGCGACTTGGGTGCAAGCCCTCCAGGAACCGGATTGAGCCGCACCAGCAGACCATCGCCGGTCTGCATCGGCGCGCTCAACGCGGGGCAGGCGCCACGACGCGAGAAGGCGTTCATGCCGCCACCTCGCTTGCCTGCGCCTCGGCGATCAAGGCCGTGAGATCGTCGTCGATGGAATTCCTGAGCGGATGCCAGAGACCGCGCCGTCGCGCAGCCAGGAATCGCTCAGCGATGACCTTCGCGGCGGCGGGATTTTCGCGCAGCAAGAAGGCTCGGACTTCCGCATCACCGATATAGGCGTCGTGCACCGCCTCGATCAGCGCGCCCGATATGGCATGCGTGGTCTCGGCGAAGCCGACCAGGCGGTCGACCGTCTCGGCGAATTCCGAGGCGCCGCGGGGGCCGTGGCGCATCTGCCCGGCAATGAAGCGCGGATTGACGGCGCGGGCCCGCACCACGCGCGACACCGCTTCGCCGACCGATCGCGGACTCGGCTTCTTAGGGTCAGTCGTGTCGAGCACGATGACATCGGCATTCCTGCCAAGCGCGGCAAGTGCGGCTGAAAACCCGCCAATGAAGGCGACATCGGCCGAACCTTCGAGGATGTCGCGGCCCGGGTCGTCGCCGGTGTGGACAAGCAGGTCCGCGTCGGCGATGCGGCCCTCGAAGACGCCGGGCGCGGAGATGGCCTCACCGTCGGCGCCGCCATAGGCATGCGAGGTTGCTTCGAGATAGGCGCGGCCGATCTCTTCGCGCGCGCTCCATTCGCCGCGCGACAGCAATTCCTCGACTCCGGCGCCGTAAGTGCCGGGCGAGGTGCCGAAAATGCGCGGACCAATTTTGCCTTGGGCACGGGCCGCGGCGGCAAGCGGATTTTCCGAATCGTCCTCGTCGCGACCGGCGACGGCGCTGGCGGCGGCGCCGATCAGCGCGATCTGGGTCGGGAACATATCGCGAAACAGGCCGGAGATGCGCCAGGTGACGTCGACGCGCGGGCGGCCGAGGGCGGCCGGCGGCATCACCTCGATGCCGGTGACGCGGCCCGTTGCGGCATCCCATTGCGGCCGGCAGCCCATCAGCGCCAGGCCTTGCGCGATCTCCTCGCCGCCGGTGCGCAACGAGGCGGAGCCCCAGAGGTCGATGACCAACGAGCGCGGCCAGTCGCCATGGCTCTGCATGTAGCTGCGCACGACTTCTTCCGCCGCCGCCTGCCCGAGATCATAGGCCGTCGACGTCGGCATGGTGCGCGGATCGGAGGTGAAAAGGTTGCGGCCGGTGGGCAGGACATCGGAACGACCGCGCGCCGGCGCGCCTGCCGGTCCGGCCTTGATGTGACGCCCGTCGAGCGCAGCGAGCAGGGCGTCTTTTTCGGTCTCGGCGCTTTGGCGGCGCAGTGGATCGGCCTCTTCTTCCGGCGCGCGGCCATAGACATGCAGCCCGTCCTTGACGGCAAAATCCTTGAGGTCGCACAGCCACGCGTCGATGCGGCGCAGCGCCTCGTCCGGCACATCGGTTCCGGCAACTCCGGCTTCGGCAGCCAGCCCGGATTTCTCCGCTGTCTCGACGATGAGCCTGGCCAGACGGTCGCGGCGGCGGCGGTCGAGCCCGTCGGCTTGTGCGTATTCGTCGACCAGCCGCTCAAGCCTCTGTTGCGCCTCGTCGAGCCCGGCGCCGGTCAGCGGCGGCGGCAGGTGACCGAGCGTGACGGCCGAGATGCGGCGCTTGGCCTGCGCCGCCTCGCCGGGATTGGAGACGATGAAGGGATAGACAACCGGCAGCGAGCCGGTGACGATCTCGGGAAAGCAGGTGTCGGAGAGCGCGACCGTCTTGCCCGGCAGCCATTCCAGCGTGCCATGCGCGCCGACATGGACGATGGCGTGGACGCCGAGCGACTTTTGCAACCACAGGCCGAAGGCGATCAGCTCGTGGCGCGGGGGAAGGGTCGGGTCATGGTAGTCAGCGCGGCGGTCTGCGGAGCGGCCACGGTCGGGGGCCAGCGCCACGGTGACGTTGCCGAAGATGGCGGCGCGGAAGGAGAAGCTTGCGGAAGGAGGCGCTTGAACACCCCCCTCTGTCCTGCCGGACATCTCCCCCTCAAGGGGGGAGATTGGCAGTTTCGCTGACGGCGCTTCTCCTCCAGCGTTGATGATTGGCGAAAGCATCGATGCAGGCGCAATCTCCCCCCTAGAGGTGGAGATGTCCGGCAGGACAGAGGGGGGCGCATTGACGTGAGCTTTGTCGTTGGCTCTCCCCCACGCTGCCTCAACCGTGTCGCGTGCACCTTCGGGAAGCGCTGCCGAAAAGGCGAGATATTCCTGTAAGGTGAGACCAGGTCCACCCACCTCCAACACATCCAGCAGCCCGCGTGGCGATTGTGGAATCCCATCAACCGCATAGCCCTGTTCCTTCAGGTCCTGCAGCATGGCGAGCACGCTCGACGGCACATCCAGGCCGACAGCATAGCCGGTGCGTCCGGGCGCGCTTGGATAATCCGGAATCAGGATCGCCAGCTTGCGTTCCGCCCGCTCCGTCCGTTGAAGGCGAATGATCGCCGCGACGCGAGCGGCGACCTGGGCGACGCGATCCGTTTCCGGTCGGTTGGCGAAGGCGCGGAAGGCCAGCGCCGGATCGGCGTCGATCTCGCCCTTGAAGGAGATCGCGCCGGCGAGGATACGGCCATCGAGCTCGGGCAGCACGACATGCATGGCAAGGTCGGCGGGCGCCAGGCCGCGCTGGTTTTTCTCCCAGACTTCGCGCCGCGTCGTGGCGACGATGACCTGGAACACGGGCACGCCGGCACGGTCGAAGAGCGTTTCGGCACCAGGCTCGGCACCGGAAGCGAAGGCGGTTGCAGTGACGATGGCGGACGGGTTCAACGAGGTGATGGCGGTTTCGACGAAAGCCAGCGATACCGGGTCCTTGAGGCTCGAAACAAAGATCGGCATTGGCGTCATGCCCTGCGAGCGAAGGGCATCTGCGAGTGCATCGATTGGCGCGACGTCCGCGGCAAGCAGCATCGAGCGGTAGAAGAGGATGGGGATGACGGGGGCACCGACGCTGTCGATGTTGAGCTCCGCCACACCCCCCTCTCTCCTGCCGGACAGAGGGAGGTGTGACGGATCGCCGACGTTCAAGAAGACTGATTTCGCGACAACTCCGATTCCTGGTTGATAGTACCCCGCCTTCGGCACGCTCACCGGCTCGGCCACGGCCGTATCCGACCCGGCGAGCCTTGCCAGTCTTTGCACCAGCGCGCTCATGTTCGCCGGGCCGCCTTCGCGGAAATAGCCGAGCAGGGCGTCGAGTTCGGCGCGCGGCAGGGTCGAGGCTTCGATCAGCCGCTGGTCCTCGTCATGGCTTTCGCCCGGCAGCAGCGCCAGCTTGATGCCGCGCTCGCGTGCGACCGCGGCGAGCTGGTCGGAGCCATAGCGCCACCAGTCGTAGCCGCCCAGGATGCGGACGAGGACCACCTTGGCGTGACGGGCAACGCTGTCGATCCAGAGGTCCACCGACATCGGATGGCGGAGATCGCGAAGTGCTGCCAGCCGCATCGACGGCAGCCGCGCGGCGTCGGCCTTCCACGCAGCGGCGAGGCCGGCGAGATCGCTGTCGGTGAAGGACAGGGCCACGACATCCGCAGGCGTCTGCCTGAGGTCGATCGGCTCGGCGAGATCGTCGAGCGAGGCGGATGTCGTGGTGAGGATGTGCATCGCGGTTCGGTCTTGCCTCAGCCGGCGAGGATACGCTCGATCGCCGGGCGGTTCAGCCCCTTGAGGCCGATGACGACGAGCCGCGATCGGCGGTCGTCGTCCGGCGTCCAGGCGCGGTCGTAATAGTGATTGACGCGCGGGCCGACGGCCTGGAGCAGCAGCCGCATCGGCTTGCCGCCCACCTCGACAAAGCCTTTGACGCGCAGAACGTTTTCCTGCTCGGCGGCGAGAGCGACGCGCTTTGCCAGCTCATCCGGACTGGCGATGGACGGGATATCGAGGACGAAGGAGTCGAAATCGTCATGCTCATGGTCGAGCTCGTCATCGTGATGGGTCTTGCGGTTCTCGACGTCGTCCTCGACGGCGAGGCCAAGACCGAGCAGCACCGACGGGTCGACCTTGCCCTGTGCGGTCGGCACGACCTTGACCGCGCGCGCCACGTGCTCGCCGATAACGGCATTGGCGCGGACTGAGCCCGCCGCGTCCATCAGATCGCTCTTCGACAGGATGATGAGGTCGGCGCAGGCGATCTGGTCCTGGAACACCTCTTCGACCGGATCATCGTGGTCGAGCGAGTCGTCGGCGGCGCGCTGCGCCTGCAGGGCGTCTAGGTCGGAGGCGACGCGGCCGTCGGCCAGCGCCGGACCGTCGACCACCGCGACGACGCCATCGACCGTGACGCGGCTCTTCACCGTCGGCCACTGGAAGGCCTGGACGAGCGGCTTCGGCAAAGCGAGGCCGGAGGTTTCGATCAGGATGTGGTCGACTTTCGGTGTGCGCGACAGGATCTGGTCGAGCGCCGGCACGAAATCGTCGGCGACGGTGCAACAGATGCAGCCATTGGCGAGCTCGACGATATTTTCCTCCGGGCAGGTGTCGATGCCGCAGCCTTTCAGGATCTCGCCGTCGATGCCGACATCGCCGAATTCGTTGACGATGATCGCCAGCCGCTTGCCCTTGGCGTTTTCGAGCAGGTTGCGGATCAGCGTGGTCTTGCCGGCGCCGAGAAAGCCGGTGATGACAGTGCAGGGAACACGGGAGAGGGATGCGGTCATGTCAGTCCTTCAGCAGGTCGAGGGGAGGGAGGCGGGCAACCAGGCCGCGCTTGAGGGAATCGGGCCGGCCTCGCCAGGGGATGAGGCCGTCGGTCGAGGTGGCAAAGAGCTTTGCGCCGGTGACGAGGTCGGCGCCGCTGGTCGTTTCCAGGTCACCGAAGACATAGCTCCAGCAGCCGTCGCGCAGCAGCGCCGCGCTCAGGCGGCGTTTGCAATTGCCGAGACACTCGACGGTGCGGATGCGG
>NZ_RZSV01000182.1:0-11933 GCF_004023205.1 Mesorhizobium sp. M1A.F.Ca.IN.020.03.2.1
GCGGAAGCCTATGCCGAAACGTTCGCGCGCCCTCCAGCCGGACAGCGAGGCGCGGAACTCGGCCTCGCTTTCGTAGAGTTCGAGCGAGCCGTCCTCATGCAGCATCGGCCGCGTGCCAGAGCGGTCGAGCAAACCCATCCATTCGGCTTCGGCGAGCTTCATCATGCCGGCCTGCGCCGCAAGGCTCGCCTCGAAGTGCCTGGCGGCGCCCGCGCGCCAGAAGCGGAACAGCCAGGGAAGAAGTTTAGGCAGATAGGCCGGCGGGATGGCAAGAGGCCCCAGCGGATCGGCAAGCCATTTCGGCAACTGCCTGATCATCCCCTTATGCGCCAGCGGCAGCACGTCGGAGAAGGCGAAGGCGGCAGCGTTGCCGGAGCTCGTCTCCTCGCAAATGCCCGTCCGATCGAAAATGGTGACGCTGCGTCCCGCCTCCGCGAGCAAGGTGGCGGCGCAAATGCCGATGATGCCGCCGCCGATGATGGCGATATCTTCCCCTTCTCCCCGGTCACGGGGAGAAGGCGCCCGACGGGCGGATGAAGGGGGGCGCCCCTCTTCGGTCGGCTTGGCATTTCCTTGCACGCTGGCGTTGTCCCTCGTCTGTCTGCCGCCATCTGCTCCGCGTGAACGGGAGCAGAAGGCTATCAGAACGCCGGCAGTTCCGGCCGCGCGGCCAGCGCATCCCTGACGATCTTTTCCACCGCCTTCCGGCGCTCGCCCGACAGCGGCTGGCGCGGCATGCGAACGCGGTCATTGGTACCGATCCCCAGCACTTCGGCAAGCTTGATGTTTTGGACCAGGTAGGTCGAGACATCGAGGTCGAGCAGTGGCCTGAACCAGCGGTAAATCTTCAGCGCTTCTTCGCGGCGACCTTTTCTCATCAACTGGTAGATGGCGACGGTCTCACGCGGGAAGGCCGTGACAAGGCCCGCCACCCAGCCGATGGCGCCGACCGACAGCGCCTCGAAGGCGAGGTTGTCGACGCCGGTGAAGAGGTCGTAGCGGTCGCCGAGGCGATTGATGATCTCGGTCGAGCGGCGGATGTCGTCCGACGATTCCTTGATTGCGACGAAGCGCTTGTCGGACGCCAGCTCCTCCATCAGGTCGACAGTGACGTCGACGCGATAGGCGAGCCGGTTGGAGTAGATCATGACAGGCAGGTCGCCGGCCTCCGCGACGGCGCGAAGTGCGGCGACCGTCTCTTCGGCATTGGTGTGGTAGATCGGGCTCGGCACCACCATCAGGCCGTTGGCGCCTTCCTTGGCTGCGCGGCGTGCGATGCTTGCCGCCTCGCGGGTGCCGGGTTCGTTGACGGTCAGAAGCACCGGCTTTGTCCCGGCGACCTTCTGCGCCGTCTTCAGCACTTCGATCTTCTCGTCATGCGACAGCATTGGCCCTTCGCCGAGCGAGCCGCAGACGATGATGCCGTCGCAGCCGGCCTCCATCTGCAAGGAGAAACAACGCTCCATTTCGGCATGATCGAGGCGGTCGTCGGGGGTGAATTTGGTCGTGACTGCAGGGAAAACTCCGGCCCACATGGCTATCTCTCCGTCTGATATATCAGCGGTATATTTATTAAGACGCGGGCTGTCAATGCTGAATCCGCTATGATAAATGAAAAATATATCAGGAGCTGGCCCATTGATATCCGCATTGATATCCAACGACACGAGCGGAACCTTCGAGCCGGTTGCGACCAGGGCCTATCGTGTGCTGGAGCACATGATCGTCACTCTTGAACTGGCGCCTTCATGCTTCGTCACCGAACGTGCACTGATCGAGCGGCTCGGCTTCGGCCGTACCCCGGTGCGCGAAGCGATCCAAAGGCTGGCCTGGGAGGGCTTGCTCGACGTCAGACCACGCGCCGGCATCGCGGTCGCTCCGCTCCACCCCGGCGACTGGCTGCGCGTCATCGATGCCAGGCGCGGCATCGAGGTGGTGCTTGCCCGCTCGGCCGCCCGCTTCGTCACCCGCGAGGCGGCCGACCTGTTTCACGAGGCAGCCCTCGCCATGCAGAAGGCAGTGATCTCCGGCAACGTGCTTTCCTTCATTCAGGCCGACAAGCAACTTGACGAGGCGCTGGCGATCGCCGCCGGCAATCCATTCGCGGCGCGCGTGGCGGCGCCCTTGCAGACGCACAGCCGGCGCTTCTGGTTCCGCTACAAGGCGGATACCGGGCTCGCCGAATCGGCCGAGCACCACGTCGCGCTGATCCGCTCTATCCTCGACGGCGACGAGGAAGCCGCCGCCAAGGACGCCAAGAAATTGATGGCGCTGCTACGCCACCACGCCGAGGCGGCCGCGACGCGCTGACCGGAGCGGTTCCGCCTTAGCTGAACTGTCCGGTTACGCAGTTCACCCGCCCGGGTGCCGGACCGCGGTGGCCAGCGTGTGCTCCCATCCCTCGCCGGCCGCCAGGATGCAACTCTGGCCCTTAACGTCGGTCATCAGGATGGTCCAGGTTCCGCTCGCCGACACAAACACCTCGAAGATGGCGACGTCTCCACCCAGGCCATAGCCCAGCCGCTTCTCTTCGAACGTCTCTGCCAGCCCCGCGACCAGATCGTCATGGCCCCCGCAGAGGACTTGCGCCTGCACTGGGACTGCCGGCAAAGCCATGACGGCGCCGGCGACTGCCGCCTTCACCACTCGGAACGAAAATCTGCGTGCCATGGGCACCTCCTTCGCCGTGGCATTCCGGCAAAAGAGGCACATTCGGCCGCCTCAGTGTGCCGGAACGCTCCAGGCCGGACTCGACGTCGCCATCACGTCACTCCTTCTGGTTTCCGGTCTGTCGCAGGGAGATTTATCACTCCCTGCATTCGATATGGTGAAGCTGCGCCCGGTAGACAAGCGGGCGTTGAAGCGGGCGCCGGCGCGGCTTTCACTGAACGAGCCGTGGCGCAGTGAGTGTTAGGCTCCCGGCACGGCTGCCGTGATCGTCGGGCTGTCCCAGCCTTCGCCAACGGACAGGATACAGCTCTGCCCCTTGGTATCGGAGGCAAGAACGGTCCAACTGCCTTGGTCGGAGACAAAGATCTCGAGCACGACGTTCGGATTGATCAGCCCGCGCCCTGCCTCGCTTTCGTGGAACTTGTCGCCGAGCGCCTTGATGATGTCGGCGCGTGGTGCGCATTGTGCTGCCGCATTGGCCTGGCCGGCCGACAGCGCTGCCGCCGCAAGGCACGTCGTCGCCATAAGAAATCGTGTCATCCGACACCTCCTCGCGCCAGACGAGAACCCCGGCTGCCACCGGCGCTGTTTGATTGGCCTGCACGCATGGCAGGAATACAGCCTAAGGCGAATGGCGGCCTGTTGGTTCCATCACACGGCGATGGAATCATTAGGAGGTGCGGCTGCAGCCTCGACGTGTCTCGTCGCAAATCATGCATCTGAAGTTGCAAGCGACGACCGGGCGAGACGACAAGCTACGCCAAATATCGATGAGGTGAAGGACAACCAGCCTCCTCTGCAAGGCCCCAAACAGAAAGCGCGGGTGCAAACCGCGCTTTCTCACGAGGCTCTCGAAAAAAAACCGTCCGGTCAGTTCATCGTCGGGATGACGAACTCGGCGCCGTCCTTGATGCCTGCCGCGCGCCCGCAGCCGCAACGCGGCGAGGACGCGCGGCCGAAAACCGTCCGGTCAGTTCATCGTCGGGATGACGAACTCGGCGCCGTCCTTGATGCCGGACGGCCAGCGCGAGGTGACCGTCTTGGTCTTGGTGTAGAAGCGGAACGCGTCCGGGCCGTGCTGGTTGAGGTCGCCGAAGGACGACGCCTTCCAGCCGCCGAAGGTGTAGTAGGCGATCGGCACCGGGATCGGCACGTTGACGCCGACCATGCCGACCTGGACCCTGGAAGCAAAGTCACGCGCGGCGTCGCCGTC
The DNA here is from genome assembly GCF_004023205.1 of Mesorhizobium sp. M1A.F.Ca.IN.020.03.2.1. Taxonomy (NCBI): domain Bacteria; kingdom Pseudomonadati; phylum Pseudomonadota; class Alphaproteobacteria; order Hyphomicrobiales; family Phyllobacteriaceae; genus Mesorhizobium; species Mesorhizobium sp. M1A.F.Ca.IN.020.03.2.1. The sequence goes on from NZ_RZSV01000182.1 coordinate 3,884, forward strand.
GCGGGTGAAGATGGCGACGCCGTTGCCCATCTCGTGGTCGTTGGCGAGGTTGATGGCGTTCTCATAGGTCGGCGCGCGCACCACCGAAAGCACCGGCCCGAAGATCTCTTCCTTGTAGATGCGCATCTCCGGCGTCACGTTGTCGAACAGGCAGCCGCCCATGTAGTAGCCGTTCTCGTAGCCCTGCATCTTGAAGCCGCGGCCATCGACAACCAGCTTGGCGCCTTCCTTGACACCGATATCGACATAGCCCTTGACGCGTTCCAGGGCTTGGCGTGTCACCAGCGGGCCGAAATCGGCCGAGGAGTCGGTCGACGGACCGACCTTCAGGCTTTCGACGCGTGGTACCAGCTTTTCCATCAGCCGGTTCGCGGTGTCGTTGCCGACCGGCACGGCCACCGAGATCGCCATGCAGCGCTCGCCGGCCGAGCCGTAGCCGGCGCCGACCAGCGCGTCGACCGTCTGGTCCATGTCGGCGTCGGGCATGATGATCATGTGGTTCTTGGCGCCGCCGAAGCACTGCACGCGTTTCCCGCCGCGCAGCCGCGCGCATAGATGTACTGCGCAATCGGCGTTGACCCGACGAAGCCGACGGCTTTGATGTCCGGATCGTCGAGGATGGCGTCGACCACTTCCTTGTCGCCGTTGACCACGTTCAGCACGCCTTCCGGCAGGCCGGCCTCGATGAACAGCTCGGCGATGCGGATCGGCACGCCCGGGTCGCGCTCCGAAGGCTTCAGGATGAAGGCGTTGCCGCAGGCGATCGCCGGCGCGATCTTCCACAGCGGGATCATCGCCGGGAAGTTGAACGGCGTGATGCCGGCGACGACGCCGAGCGGCTGGCGCATCGAATAGGTGTCGATGCCAGGACCGGCGCCGTCGGTGAACTCGCCCTTCATCATATGCGGCGCGCCGATGCAGACCTCGACCACTTCGAGGCCACGCTGGATGTCGCCGCGCGCGTCGGCAATGGTCTTGCCATGCTCGCGCGCCAGGATGTCGGCCAGCTCGTCATAGTCGCGCTGGACCAGTTCGAGAAACTTCATCAGCACGCGCACGCGGCGCTGCGGGTTGGTGGCGCCCCACTTGATCTGCGCGGCCTTGGCGTTCTCGACCGCGGCGCGCAGCTCCTGCGCCGAGGCCAGCGCCACCGTAGCGCGCACCGAGCCGTCCATCGGCTGCATGACGTCCTGCTTGCGGCCGCTGGTGCCGGCGACACGCTTGCCGCCAATGAAATGACCGTACTCGATCATGGGTTCTCTCCCTGTTTTGATGATGAGGCATTGTCCGCCTTTGCGTCCGCAATGGCAACGCGAGCTAGAACGCAACCGTTGTGCGCGAAATAGACAGCGGCAGTCGGACGTGCATTAATTGCCGCAAAAGGTGATGATGATCGGTCATTGAAAGGATCGAAGATTGAGTTCCTTCACACCCCCCTCTGTCCTGCCAGACATCTCCCGCGCATGGGGGGAGATTGGCAGTTTCATCGCCGGGGCTCATCCTGCACCGTTGGCGATTGGCGAAAGCGAACGCGACATCCGATCTCCCCCCTTGCGGGGGAGATGTCCGGCAGGACAGAGGGGGGTGGGCGGGAACGCAGCGCTGGCGACTAACCTGGACCATCCCCATGAACTGGGATGATGTCCGCATCTTCCTCGCCGTGGCGCGCGCCGGCCAGATCCTCGGCGCGGCAAAACGGCTGGAGCTTAACCACGCCACCGTCTCGCGACGGCTCGCGGCGCTCGAGGAAGCGCTGCGGACGAAACTCTTCCGTCGCCTGACCACCGGCAGTGAGCTGACGCCGGCCGGCGAGCGCTTCCTCGACATCGCCGAGCGCATGGAGAGCGACATGATCGCAGCGCGCTCGACCATCGCCGGCGAGGGCGACGACGTCTCCGGCACGGTGCGCATCGGCGCTCCCGACGGTTTCGGTGTCGCCTTCCTCGCCAAGCGTTTGGGCGAGCTGACGGCGCTCCACCGCGAGCTCACCATCCAGCTGGTGCCGGTGCCGCGCTCCTTCTCCCTGTCGCGGCGCGAGGCCGACATCGCGATTGCCGTAGAGCGGCCGACCGAGGGCCGATTGGTGGCGGGAAAGCTCGTCGACTATACGCTCGGCCTGTTCGCCTCCCGCACCTATGCGGAAGCCAACGGCCTGCCGAAGTCAGCAGCCGAGCTCGATCGGCACACGCTGATCGGCTATGTGCCCGACCTCATCGTCAGCCCTTCGCTCGACTATGCCGCGGAGTTCAGCCCGGACTGGCGCACCAGCTTCGCCATCTCGTCAGCACTTGGCCAGGCGGAGGCGGTGCGCTCGGGCGCCGGCATCGGCATCCTGCATACCTTCGTCGCCCGCTCGATGCCGGAGCTGGTGCCGGTAGACATCGTCGCGCCCATCCGCCGCGCGTACTGGCTGGTCTATCACGAATCAGTGAGGCCGCTGCGCCGGGTCCAGCTCGTCGCCAATTTCATCACCAGGGCGGTGGAGCGGGAAAAGGGGTTGTTCGTCTGATGCCGCCCAAAAAGGCCGACCCGCTTTGGAACCGCCTTCAAGGCGCATCGAGGACGAAAGAATTCACAACCTGTCGGCCTCAGCGGCGAACGGCGCCCACATCCGGCCGGCTTCCTCGGCGCTGTTGCCCATGAGCCCGGAGGTGACTAAGCCGTAGTGGCGGTCGCGTATCGAAATCGCGATCCTGGCGTGGCCGTAGAAGCTGACATCGCCGTCGCCGAGGTGGAAATCCATGTCAGTCATCCGCACGGGATAGCCGTCCGGGAGTCGCGCCAGCCTGTCGTTGCTGAAACTGGCCGAACCGAAGGCGGAGCCGACCTGCCTTGCGCTTGCCACAAAATCGGCCAGTGTGGCACCAGTACTTCGCCATGCCGTGGCAGGCGAGGGGGAATCTGGGAAAGCCGGCGCAGACATGCGAGCCATTCTTGCCATCCTGCCGCTGCTTTGCCTCTCCGGCTGCGCCAATCCGTGGGCCAGGGTTCCCGAAGCGGAACTGCCGAAGTCGATCCGCTATGCGATGGCCCGCCCCTCGCCTTTCGTCTTCGGCAATTATTGCGGTCCTGGAACCCGCACCGGCGATCTCTCGGCCACCCCGGTCGACCGGCTCGATGCCGCCTGCCGGATCCACGATGCCTGCTATATCGCCCGCCACAATCATTGCGATTGCGACGGCGCGCTGATCGCTTCGGCAAGGACGATCCGCGGCGACAAGACGGCGCCAAGGAAGATGCGCGGCGAGGCCGAGCTCTTGATAGCCACCTTCGCGCTTCCGGTCTGCAAGGTCTTTCCGCAGGGCTTCATGCCGCCGCGCGACCCCGCCCAGCTCAAGGTCATGAACGGGGCGACCGGGTGAGACCGGGAGCCGTCGTGACAAGGCTGCTGCTTGGCCTGGCGCTGACCGCGCTCGCCGGATGCGCCGGCATGCCGGGCCGTTCCGCCTGCGCCTTCTTTCCGGGAGACGAAGCCTGCGCGCGTGCGCCCATCTCGGCGGATCGAAGCGGCGCCGAGATCGCCAGCGCCGGTTACTTCGCGGACAATGGCAGTGCCGCCTACGAAAAGCGATTCGAGGCGTTGCTGGCCCAAAGCCGAATCGATGCGCTCGACCGCACCAACGGCACCGGCCGCTTCGGCCGTGACTGGCGCGACGTCCACAATGATCGTTTCCAGGCAACTTATCCGTCGCTGCAACGGCTGGCGAAGCCGCTCGACAGCACGGAGCAGCCGCTGGCACCAGGCAAACCGGGCGAAGGCCATTTCACCGGTCGCTGGCGCATGTCGCGCCAGACGCTCTATCTCGACGCTGCCGCCAGGCCGTCCGCACCCAAGACCTTCAGCTTCTCCGGCCTGCAGGCGCGCTCGGTCGAGATCGTGCTCCGCCAGGTCGGCCGGCAAACGGTCGTGATCGGCGGCAGCTGCGACGGATCGCTGGCGATGCGCATCTCGGGCCGGTCGCGCACAATTGCCAAAGGTGCCCCGTTCCATCTCAGCCTGCCGGCGGCCGAGACATCTGCCAGCCTGTTTCCAAGCGAAGCGCTCACCCGCTGCGACCTCACCGTCAGCTCCAGCCTCGCGCCGTCCGGCGCGAAGCTTACCATCCTGCGCGAGGAGGCCGCCGACCCTTGGATCACGGCACTCGACAGCCGCTATGATCGTTGTCCGGTGCCAGATCCGGCCGGGCTCGAAGCGCTCGACCGCGCCTTTTATGCCGGCCGCTGGCTGTCGCAGACCTGCGCGCTGCCGCTCGGGTCGCCGACCCTGCTGCGCAAATCGCGCGACGGCTTCAATTCCAAGGTCGAGGCGCTGCTCGGCAAAACGCTGCCCGACAGCGCCTTCGACAAGGCCGATCCCGAACTGCCGCTCGATTTCTCCAACGCGCCGAGACTCAAGCTGATCTATCTGTCGTCGCTGGAGTTCAAGGCGGACTTTTCCGGCCGCATCATGGAGCGGCTGATCCGCCACCACGCGGCGCTCGGCACCAAGGTACGCATCCTGGTCACCGACGTGCTGGAGCGCGACAAGGACGACGCCCTGCTGCATCGGCTGGCGGCGGAGTTTCCCAATGTCCAATTGCAGGAATATCGCTGGCAGGCCGATCACGGCGCGCCGATCGACGAGCAGCTCTCACAGCTGCACAAGACCCATCACATCAAGATGCTGGCGACCCTGGCCGAGGAACCCGGCCGCTCGCGCGTCATCATCGGCGGCCGCAACATCCATGACGGGTTCCTGTTTCATAAGCCGATCGACCTGTCGCGCTACCCTCAGCTGCAGCAATACGGCGAGACCGACGGCTTCTCGCTCAACTACTATTCCAACTGGAGCGACTTCGACATCGAGATCGCCGACCAGGCGACGGTCGAAACGCTGGCCGCGCATTTCTCGACCGTCTGGCTGCGCGATGCCGACACCAACCTGTCGCGGCCGTTTTCCATTCCGGTTCGTTCCGGTGGCCACCCGCAAGGCGTGGTGCGGCACTTCATTTCCGTGCCTTACGAGGACGGGCATGCACTGGAAAACTACTTCGTCGAACTGATCGACACCGCCGAGCACCGCATCGAGATCGTCAATCCCTATCTCAACCTGACGCCCAGTCTCGCGAGAGCGTTCGATCGGGCGCTGGCCCGCGGCGTCAGCATCGACGTCGTCGGCCGCATCGATCTCAAGGGCGACATAGGCGGCCGCTTCCTCACCGCGCTCAACAAGCTGTTCGTGGAGAAATATGGCGACCGCATCAATATCCGCGAATTCAAGGCGCCCGACGTGGTGCTGCATTCCAAGATCATGATGATCGATCAGCGCCTGGTGACGATCTCCTCGGTCAACCTGAACAATCGCAGCTTCGTCCACGACTCGGAAAACGGCATGATGGTGCTCGATCCGGCCTTCTACCGCCGCATGGAGTCGGTCTATGACGACTATCTCGCCCATTCGCAGCCGGTCGCCACCAATGTCACGATCGGCTGGGCTTACCGGCTGCTGTTCAGCAATGGGTGGGTGAAACAGGCCTTTTAAATCAAGCCTTGATGTAGCGGTCCGGGCTGAGGTCGAGCGCGTTGATCTCCGGCACCCGGTTGGAAATGATATCGGCAAGCACTTTCGCCGAGCCGCAGGCCATGGTCCAGCCCAGCGTGCCGTGGCCGGTGTTGAGATAGAGGTTGGACAATTCGCTGCGCCCGACCAGCGGCGGCCCGTCGGGCGTCATCGGCCGCAAGCCACACCAGAAACTCGCCGCCTTGAGATCGCCGCCGCCCGGAAACAGGTCGCCGACGGAGTGCTCGAGCGTGCGGCGGCGCGATTCATGCAGACGAAGGTCGAAGCCCGAAATCTCCGCGGTGCCGCCGACGCGGATGCGGTCGCCGAGCCTGGTGATCGCCACCTTGTAAGTCTCGTCCATGATGGTCGACACCGGCGCCGCCGCCGCGTCCGTTATCGGCAGCGTGATGGAATAGCCTTTGACCGGATAGACGGGGATCGGCCGTTTCATCTTGCGCATGAAGGGAGCCGAATAGCTGCCAAGCGCCATCACATAAGCCTCCGCCGTTCGCCAGCCCTTGTCGGTGCCGACCTGGACGACGCGGTTTCGGTTCCTGACGACGCGCCGGATGCTCGTGCCATATTCGAAGGCGACGCCGCGCGCCACGCAAAGCTCGGCCAGCTTGTCGGTGAACATCTTGCAGTCGCCGGTCTCGTCGCCGGGCAGCCTCAGCCCACCGACGAATTTTTCCCGCACACCGGCCAGCGCCGGCTCGGCCGCGATGCAGCCGTCCCGGTCGAGAAGCTCGTAGGGAACGCCATATTTTTTCAGCACCTCGACATCGCCGCCGGTGCCGTCGAGCTGCTTCTGCTTGCGGAAGAGCTGCAGCGTGCCCTTGGCTCGCTCGTCATAGCTGATGCCGATCGTAGTGCGTAGCGCCTTCAGCGTGTCGCGGCTGTACTCGGCCAAGGGCACCATGCGCGACTTGTTCAGCGCATAGCGCTGGGCCGTGCAGTTGCGCAGCATCTTCAAGAGCCATGTCCACATATGCGGATCGAAGGCCGGCCGCACCACCAGCGGTCCGTATTTCATCAACAGCCATTTGACGGCTTTCACGGGAATGCCGGGCCCGGCCCATGGCGAGGCATAGCCCGGCGACACTTCGCCGGCATTGGCGAAGCTGGTCTCCAGCGCCGGGCCCTGCTGCCGGTCGATCACCGTGACTTCGTGGCCGGCCTCGGCAAGGAAGTAGGCGGTGGTGATCCCGATCACACCGCCGCCCAGCACCAGGACTTTCATTCTATGCTCCCTCAAACCGATCATGCCGCCGAAGGGCCGGGATCGTCGCCTTCTGTCTGCCGGATTTTGCCGCCCCCGCCAAGGGGCCAACGATCGCCTGCGGCGCTGTACACCAGCCTCGGGCCACGGGGTCGCTGTGCGGCAGTCCGAGCCGCCTGATGCTCGGCCTCCGGCTGGTAGGCCACATCCTCGAGAAGGATGCGCTCGCGGCTGCCGTCGGGGCGCTCGGCCACTACCGACTGGCCCGCCCTCATGCCGAGCAGGCAGAGGCCGCGCCAGGTGCCGAGCGGCAGGCCGAATCCGACAGGAGCGGAGGCGTCGCCCAGCATCAACGTCCTCGTCTCCGGGGCTCCGTCGTTGATCCGGAAGACTACCCGGCTGTTCAGCGTGGCGATGTCGGGCTCGACCATGCCGGCCGGGATGATGTCGCTCTCGGCGAGCTTGCGTTCGAGCATCGGCACGATCGCGTCGGCAAAGGCGCGCCGGCGCATCAGCATCGCTTCGAGAACCGCGAGATCCTTCGGCGTGAGGCGATAGATGGTCCTGGTCATGGCGCTCTCCGCGACGCGGATTGCTCGACCGCGTGGATGGTCGCCGAAAGCACCCGGCCGTCGCGGCTTCGCCAGGAGACTGTGCGGCCGGCACGCGCGCCGATCAGCGCGGTTCCGAGCGGCGTCAGCACCGAGATGCGTTTTTCGGCGATGTCGGCCTCGGCGGGATAGACTAGCGTGACGCGCTGAATGCTTCCTTCCCCGTCGTGAAGCGTCACCGTCGTGCCCATCCGCACGACATCGGCTGGCATCGCCGCTTCGGCGGCGATCCGCGCGCGGTCCATCTCGGCGAGCAGGTCCTCGGCCATCTCGGGCGTCCGCTCGAGAAAGGCTCTGGCAAGGCCGCTGAGCCGGTCGTGGTCCGCGTCGCTGACGAGGATCGTGTTTCGGGAACGCGATTGGGTTGTGGCATTCATGGCAAACCTCCTGGATTTGCACGTCGACGAACCGACGCGCGCTGCAGCCCGCTCAAAGGCGGCGACGAAGAGCCGACAGCCGCGAAAGGCTGGCTGGCTCGAATGACGATGTCAGGAATTCAAATGCCCCGGCTCGGCGGTCGCCAACACGACCGCGCCGGGGCTACGCTCCCGCGATGGGGCAAACCCTGAAAAAGGTTCTGCTATGGGCGAGGTTGCTCATGCCTCGACCCTTGCCGAGATGCATCGGCTTGTCAAGCAAGCCGCCCCTTTCACCCGCCGATGTAGCGGCGGGGAAAAC
>NZ_RZSV01000183.1:0-11906 GCF_004023205.1 Mesorhizobium sp. M1A.F.Ca.IN.020.03.2.1
GTGCTGCTTGTCTCGTTGTCGACGACGATCGCCGCTTTCCTCATGTCGTTTTTTCAGGTGGACGAGACGGTCGCGGCTTCTGAGATTTTTGCCTATGCGCCGGAAATGCTCGCACCGCTCGACCATGAGCAAGCTCGCACCGTGATCATCGCGCTTTTGCGCGTGGTGCAGTTCATCGGCCTGCTCGGCTTCATACGCGGTCTTTTTTTGCTGAACAAATCGGTCAAGTGGCCGGCGCCGGGCCTTGTCGGATTTGGCGTTACGCATGTCGTCGGGGGGGTGTTCGCGATGAATATCGTGATGTTCCTCGGGATGATCGAAGAGCTGGTGCTCGGATAGGAGAGAAGGAAAGCACTCATGAAAAAAGCATGGATTCAATCGGCAACGATCCTTGCCGCGACAGTTGCCTACCAGTCCGTTGCGTTAGCGCAGTCGAGTGGCGGCCTTGGCGATATTTTGACCAATGTTCGCAACGACACACTCGGACCGGCCGGCGACTTCATCGGCGCAGGTTCGTTCATCCTGGGCCTGATCGCCGCCATTACGGCGGTATACAAGCTGGTCCAGAATAACCGGAATCCGCACGATCCGAGCTCGAGCCCGAAGCAGGCGCTCATTTGGGGAACAGTTGCGGCCTGCCTGATCGCAATTCCGGAATTTCTCGGCATGGGCGTTACGACCTTCTTCGGGTCTGGGGCCGATACGACCTCGGTTGACGGCACGTTGAGGTCTATCAATTGATGTTGGGCGGGATCGGACTGCTTGACTCGCTGGCGGCTATCATCGGCCGGTCAGCGCTGCGAAGGTCGCTGGACGGCTATTGCCGGCTGGTGACTTCGCAGGGCGAGAACACGCTTGTTGCCGACGATGGTTCGTTGGTGACCGTGTTTCGGCTGGAAGGCTTCCGGTCAATGCCAGGCGAGCGAGAGATCAGCAAGGCGGTGACCGATCTCCGCCTTGCTTTCAGCTCTCAGTTGGGAGCACCGGGCTATACGCTTCAATTCTGGTTCGGCCATACGCCGGAATTGGGAGCTGCCGACATCAACCGTGCCCTGGCTGTCACTGAAGGCGTGGCGGCCGATACCGGTCTCGACATTCACGACCTGATCGACGAACGCCGGCAACTGTTGCCGCAACGTCTGACGGGCGAACGCTGCTTCATGGCGCTTTGGTCGCGCCCGACCCTGCTGACCCGACAGGAAATCAAGACAAGCTCCGAAAAGGCAAGGCGCGATGCTGAGCGCGCTCCGCCCATGCGTCATGCGCAGTGGCCGGGGCTGGCGATCGACGCCTTGATGACGCGACACCGGTCGTTCTGCGAAGCACTGGTGAGGGAATTCGGTATTGCAGGGGGAGTGGGGGAATCCACCTTTGCCGGCATTGTGATCGAACCCTTGGCGGTTCACGAGGCGCTTGCGCAAATCAAAGGGGTTCTCAATCCCGAATATCTGATCGCCGGCGAAAGCTGGAAAGCGATCCTGCCAGGCGACTTTGCCCGCGCGAGGATGCCCAAGACGGCGAAAGAGCTAAGGAAGGCCGACGTGTCGAATATGCTCTGGCCGCTTCTGGCTCGCCAACTCATCAACGAGCATGGCGAAGTCATCGACCAGACGACGGTACAGCTTGGCGAGACCGTCTTTTCAGGTTTCGATATTTCGCTCGGACCAGAGGTCGTGGTTCAATTCAACGATCTGATCCGGCGCGTGCTCGACAGCAATCAGCGCATCTCCTGGCGCGTCTCGATGCTGATCGATTCCGGAGGTTTCCAGGGACAGGCGTTCAAGGAAACCTACACGAACATGATGACGTGGACGGCCCCGATCCACAATTCGCGTATCAAGGCTGCTTTTGTGAAACTACGCCGTGATGACGGCGCGGCTGACACGGTTGTCCGTTGGCGCTGCTCTTTAGCGGCCTGGGCGCCGAAGACCCAGATGGAGATCCTGCAGCGCCATGTCGCCACGTTGAGGCGAACGGTAGAGCGTTGGGGCAACTGCCAGACGGATGCATTGGTTGGAGATCCTGTCCAGTGCGTCATGTCCTCGACCTTGGCGCTCAACGCGCAATCTACGGCGCCGGCGGCCGCGGCAAGTCTGGCCGATGCGTTCGCTCTCGCTCCGATCGCACGGCCTGCGAGCCCATGGCAGCTTGGTTCCGTCATGTTTCGAACGAAGGACGGTAAGCTGTGGCCTTATCAACCGGGCTCGTCGAAGCAATTGGGGTGGGTGGACCTGATCGTCGGCACGCCAGGTTCCGGCAAGTCGGTCCTCATGAACTCGATCAATCTCGGGGTGGCGCTCTCTCGCCAGTCTGGCCGAAGCCGGGCGAATGAAGGGCTGTTGCCGCGCATCTCGATTATCGATATCGGCTCTTCTTCCTCGGGCTTGATCAGCCTTATCCGCGACGCGCTGCCCGTCCATCGACGGCATGAGGCGGTGTTCCATCGCCTCATGATGTCGGAACAGTATTCGGTCAATCCCTTTGACCTGCAACTGTGCATGCGAACTCCGTTCGAATACGAACGTGCTTTCCTCGTCAATTTGTGCTGCCTGATTTGCACGCCAGACGGCGAAGAAGCAACTTACGACGGGATTAGCGCCCTTGCGGGTGCGACGATCGACGAAGCCTATAAGTTCTACAGCGATAGCCGCTCTCCGAAGCATTATGCCCGTTCCGACTCCTTCGAGGTTGATGCGGTCCTGGACGAGCTTGGCTTTGACATTGATCCAGCGACAACCTGGTACGAAGTCACCGACTTTCTGTTCTCGAAGGGCCGATATCACGAGGCGGCATTGGCACAGCGCTACGCTGCACCAACCTTGCCCGATCTCGTGAACATTTCGAACTCTGAGATCGTGCGCGAACCCTTCCGCGACATGAAGGTTCCAACCGGCGAAGATGTGCTGAAAGCCTTCCAGCGCATGTTGACGGCCGCCTGCCGCGATTATCCGATCCTTGCCCGGCCGACGCGATTTGACGTGTCGAACGCCCGCATCATCGCTTTCGATCTCGCCGGCGTGACGGCCAAGAGCGGCCCGCAAGCCAAGCGCCGGACCGCCATCATGTACATGCTGGCGCGTCATGCACTTACGTCGGATTTCTGGATGGACGCCGACGAAGTGCGCGCATTGGATCTAAACGACGACGTTCGCGCCTATCACATCCAGCGGATCGAAAATAACCGCCAGATGCCGAAACGGCTCTGTTTCGACGAGTACCATCTGACGGGTGGGCTCGGCATTCGCGATCAAGTCACCCAGGACGTGCGCGTTGGGCGTAAGGCCGGCGTCCAGATCTCGCTTGCTTCGCAGCTCATGGAAGATTTCGACCCGAGTATTCAGAAGCTCGCCAACAGCTTCTGGTTCTGCAACGTGCCAACCGAAGATTCCATTCGCCAGATCGCATCGACCTACAACCTGACGCCTTCGATCATGGACGTGATGCGCGGGCTTCGCGGTCCCATCGAAGGGGAGGGGGCGCCGCTATTGGCAATGCTCAAACTAAAGTCAGGAACGTACGTCCAGCATGTGTTCAACCAGCTTGGCCCAATCGAAATTTGGGCTCTTTCGACCACGCCTGAGGATACGTCGCTTCGCACCATGCTCTACGAGGCCCTGGGGTCCATTGCTGCGCGACGCCTTCTCGCCCGCCGCTTTCCCTGTGGTTCTGCCAAGGAAACGATCGAACGCCGTCTCGCCGACATGGAAGATCGGGGCGTAGCGATCGATGACAAGGTTCGCGGCAATACCATTCGCCAGCTCGCGGACGAACTCGTCAAGGAGGCATCATGATAGGGGCCATCGCAGCAGCTTTGCTTGCCAGTACGATAGCATCGGCGGCTTTCGCGCAATCCGCTATTGACCAGATCGTCACGGAAACGATCGATTTCGAAAAGCCGGATACGGACGCGACGGCCACGGCACGGAAGATGTACGGCCGGGATTACAGGGTCGTGCAGGCAAATCGTGTTTGGCTCGAGGAGCCCACGGATGGCTATGACCAGATGGTCGTCCGCCTGGGCGAGGCCCGCGGCTGCGCGACAGGCTGTTTCGTGGCGGCCCTCTATTACGACGATAAGCAATGGCTGGAAGTCTGGCGGATGCCGGGCAAGACTGTCGGCCTTGGGGCCGTCAGTGCAACCGGCATGAAGCCAATCTTCGACGGCCGCCGCTTATGGCAGTGGTCTGGTGCGGCGTATATGGCGCAACCTATCCCGCAAGAGCGGAAAAACCGGGCACCCACGGAAGAGGAATTGAAGGCTACGACCGAGGCGCTCAAAGAGCGCTTCAAAGGCGGCTCTGAACCCCTCGAACCGGCAAATGTTCTAGCTCAAGACGTTGACCTGAAAACCGGTGATGAGGCCGCGATTTTGGTCCGTTCGACCTACTATTGCGGCAACGCGGCCTGCCCGGTCGTTTTTCTTGATGGGAAGAAGCGGGTCATCGACGTTGTGCAGGCCTGGGGGCCGGACTTCTCCGTCATCGACGAACGCGATGATAACAACCGCCGAATGGTCGAGGTCGCCACCCAGGACGGCATTGCGACCTACTCGCTCGGCGAGAAAGAGCCCCGTTCGGTAATTGAGCCGATGAAGATCACCATTGCGGGGCAGAAGCGATGAAAAGAGCACTCTTTGCGTTCGCGTTGCTTTTGGCGTTGGCGTTGCTTTTGCCGATCGCGGCCAACGCTGACTATAACAGCAACACGGCGAAGCTCGAGGGTGGCGACTCCTATTCGATCTTCAACGGCAATGGCGGAAGCGCTGTCGGCAAGTACCAGATCACCGCCGGTACCTGGGAATCGCTTGGGTACTTCAAATACTCGGGCAGCGGCTCTGCCGGCAATTGGAGCAATTACGTCGCGACCGACAAGGCCCGGGCCGCCGGCGTCAACAGTCTCAACGATCTCCGATATTCGAGCTCTGGCGCTGCGCTGCAAGATCGCGCGAACTATGAGCTCGCCGAACGAAACTGGGCTTCGATGAGCAGCCAGACGCGCGGCCTCGTCGGTCAGAAGATCAACGGTGTGGAGATCACCCAGGATGGGTTGCTCGGGGCAGCGCATTTTCTCGGGGCCGGCGCCCTAAATGATTGGGTCGCCAGCGGTTTCGATCCGAACGTTCTCCCAGCGTCCTATCTGAGCGCGAACGGCTTCTCGTCCTATGCCGAATTACAGGAACACTTGCTCAAGCGTATGGCAGCGATGAACGGCCAATCCTTTACCGGTCTGGATGGCGGCCTTGGCGGCGACGTCGGTGGCGGCATGTACGACCGGACCGAAGGGTTTCCCGGGATCGGCACGAAACGGCCGGTTCTCATCCGAGAAATCCCACCATTCCAAGGGGAGAAAGCGACGCTATGAAGATCCTCCGACGACTAAGAATATGCGCCGTGAGCGGCCTACTAGCTCTCGCAGCCGCGGCCGTTCCGGCTCAGGCGGACCAAATCGAACAGCTTTTCAAGTCAGAAGGGAAGGGCTGCATCGACACTGTGAAGGTCAACCTTGTCGATGCAATCCGTGCCGGCATCGACAAGGAAGTTAAGCGTCACGAGGCAGCCTTGCAGAAGCCGCCGGCACTCGACCAGCTCGGGTGCCTCGACAATCTGTTCAACGTCAATCTCGACTTCGCGATCCAGGTGCCGGATCTCAGCGGGCTTTTCAATTCAGCAATGTCTAATGCGGAGCAGCAGATTTGCTCCTATGCGCAGGACGCCTGGAATAAGGTAACGGAGCCGCTTCAATCGGCGCTTCAACTGCCGTCCTTCAATTCCTTGCAGTTGCCGGGAGGCATGGGCGGCGGATCGGTCCCGACGCTCAACTACGATTACAGCGGTGGTTCGCTGAACCTGCAGCAGCCGTCGGTCAACAATTCCGGCCGGCGCGAGAATGACGGCTCGCTGCTTAATGAGCTTTACAATGATCTTTATGGACCGGGAGGCCAGTGATGAAGGCTTTGACGAAATCGCTCCTGTTTGCCGGAACCGCACTGGTCAGCCTTTCCGCTGGGAGCGACGCTTTTGCTGACGGCTGCAACTGCGGGACAGTCCGCAACATCGTCCAGCGCGCACAGGAGAACATCAACGCCCACACCACAGATGTCGGCAATCAGATTGCACAGACCATCCTCAAGGGTGTTGCTCAGTTGAGCGCCTACCAGAACCGCGCGATCGAAGCCAATGCCCGTACACAAGAAGCCGCGCAGCTTTCTGACACAATCAGAGAGAGGCAGAAGGCGAGGGCTGCGGCCGAAGGCGGCCGTTATGACCCCGCTACGTCGGCCTGCTTGGATCTATCGGGCATCTTCACTATGGGAAAATCAGGGCAGGACGTTGCCGGCTATGGCGGCAATGACGTTGCGAACGCAAGCCGTAACTGGTCTTACGGCAACGAAGATATCGGCAAGCCGGTCATAGAGGGCGGCTTGGCTGTCGCGAACGCGATCGTTTCCGATCGCGACGAGCTGCGCAACGTTGGGGGTTTTGCCGATCCGACGTCCGATGTTCGACTTCTAACCGATGCGATCACGCTCGACACTTCGGATGAAAAAATTGCCAAGGCGCAGCTTCGCATGATCAACAACATGGTCGATCCGATTCCGCCGAAGCCGATCACGCAGGCGGAATTGAAGGCGCCGGCAGGCCGTGCGCAGGTGGCCGCGCGCCAGGTCGATGCCACGCGTCGTTCAGCGGCTCACGCGGTTTATAGCTACCTTGGCGACATCGCGTCCCCGACCGGCGGCCAGCTGCTTGCCGATTGGGCGAAGAAAGCGGTGACCGAATCTTATCCGTATGAAGTCGGCGAACATGTTTCCGAATTGCAGGCGGTCGATATTTTCGTTCGCTCGCGCTTTGCAAATCCGGAGTGGCACCAGGAACTGGCGGGCATGTCGCCAGAGGCCGTACAGCGCGAACAGTTGCTGGCTCAGGCGCTCAATCTTCATGTCGATTGGATGCGGTTCAATCTGGAGCGCCGGCAGGCGGCCGCCATTGCCGCGCTGCTGTCGAACAGCCTCGACGAGCGCGACAGCCGTACGACAATAACAACTGTGAACGCGCAATGAGTGAGAAGGGCCGCGTTCGCCGTTTTGCTGCCTGGAATGCCAAGCGCCTGTTCGGTGCGAGGATTTTCTTCAATGCCGCCTCTCATGCCGCAACCGACGCCGTTGATAATGTCCAGAACACGATCGACGAGCTGCGGCCGAAGGGCCGGTTGCGGGCGCGAAGCTTCGGTGACCGCTACCGGGACGGCGGCATAGAACGTTTCAAGGAGCTAAGCCGCGATCTCGATGCGAGGGAGATCGAGGCGGCGCTTGCGGCTTGGGACCGAGACGCGAGCATCTACATGATCGCGGGATGTGCGGCGCTCGGCGCGATCCCGGTCCTGTATTTGCTCGACTACCATTCCTTCTACCTTCTGATTGGTGGGTGCATTCTCGCCATGATCGCCTTCGCTCTGTCCATAAAGGCGGATTTTCGCGCGTGGCAGATTCGACAGGGCCGTGTCGGGTCTGTCCGCGATTATTTCAACGACCGTCTGCCTTCCAATATGCAGATCCTTTCCAAGGACGAGTAAAATGAACCGGGTGGGGCTTCTCGCGCTTATTTGGATGATTTCGGCAAGTGTCGCACATGCCGACGACATCAACATTGCCGACATCGTAAAGGGCGAGGGCGATACCCGGTCCAACTCCTTCCTGAACATGATCTTCGGGCCGCTCTTCGCCGGCCCGAACGAAGAAACTCTCGTTTCCTCGCTGATCGCCAACTTCAACGTCCTGTTCTTCGCGGTGGCGGCGATCCTCTTCATCTACAACATCGTCGTCGGTGTCACGGAATCGGCGCATGAGGGCGAAATTCTCGGTCGTCGGCATTCTGCGATGTGGGTTCCGCTGCGGACCATTTTGGCTGTCGGTGCCCTGGTTCCGATGCCGACGGGCTATAACGCCGCGCAACATGGGATCGCCTATATGGTCAATGTCAGCACAGCGACCGCCTCGTTCTTCTGGAACGAGACGGTAGACCTGATCGTCGAACAGCGGATCCCCGTCGTCGGAGGCGACTATGACGCGCTCGACGGCCAATTCCTCCAAGCCTTGTGGCGCATGGAACTCTGCCAGGCTGTCTACAATCTGGAAGTTTCCAAGGGCGGCGATGGTCTTGACGGCATAGCGCGCGGTGGTTGGCAGACTGTTTCGGGCATCCGGCAGATGGCCTACAGCCTGCCGAACTCCTATGGTGCTTGCGGCATTGTCAGCCTTCCCGGGCAGACGACAGGCTTCCAGCGCCTCGCCGAAGCGGCTGGCAAGTCCTATGACGACTACATCAAGGACATGGAAACGGCCGTGACGCAGACGGCCGACAGTTTCACCGAAACTGCGGCGAAGCTCGCCCAGGCCGTCAGCAAGCGCCAGACACTGCCGGCCTATCGAAATCTTCGGGAAGACCTCAAAAGCTGGCGGGCGAAGCACGCCGCGATCCTCAAGCAGTACATTGGCGAGGATAAGCTGCAGAAGGCCGGCAAGGATATCACCGAGGCAGATGAGCCGCTTCAGGTAACACCTGTCGGTGACGAGCAGAGCGTCGCGCTTGCCGGCAACCTGAAGAATGGCGGATGGCTCCAGGCGGGCTTTTATTACCAGTTGATCGTCCGTCTGTCGGCCGATTCCAACGCCGTTGCAACGGCCCTGCCGAAAGCAACGCCGGGCGGTGCGATCGGCGCGGCGTCCAATCCAAGCGGTTCCGTCCGCAACGCGATTGCATCGCAATATGCGGACAACAACTGGTATCTGCTCGGCTCGGCCGATGGCGACGCCAAGAAATTCCTGGACCAGATCTCCGCGACCTACAACGGCACGGTCGAATGGTGGAACGAGAGTGTTGCGAGGAGCGGGATCAAAGCGTTCGTTAACGAACGTGTCGCCTTTGCCGATAGTGGCGGCGATATTTCGGACTGGATGCCTTCCGCCGGCACGCTGTACGAAGCGCTCGAATTCCTCAACCCGACGCGTGCAACCAATGACCCGATGATCGGGCTCGTGACATTCGGAACGCAGGTCACGTTCTACGTATCGGCCGCGATCATCGCGCTCTCGGTTCTGGCCGTCATGCCCTATGTTGGCAATGGGATCGCCGTGCTTTCGAACTTCGTGGGCTGGATCATCAGCGGAATTGGCGCCCTTGGTATGTTCCTCGCCTTCGTGCTGCCGATGGTGCCGATGGTGACATGGGTCATCGGGATCGGCGCATTCTTCCTGCTCGTCATGGAAGCGATCTTCGCGGCGCCCCTATGGGCGATCGCGCACCTATCGATGGAAGGGAAGGGCATGGGCGGCGAGCAAGCGCGTCGTGGTTATGTGATGGTTCTCGCCCTGACGCTGACGCCAGTCCTGATGCTGTTCGGTCTGCTGCTCGGCATGATCCTCTTCCGGATCATGGGCGTTCTGATCAATGGCGGGCTCTACTATGCGCTGACATCGGCCCAGGCGCTTGTCGGCGACAGTTACGTGAGTCTCGCCTGGTTCCTTGGTATCTTCGTCGTGATGATATTCATGGCAGCGGTATACCTCGTCATCATTGAGCGCTCGTTCTCCCTAATCGCTGAATTCCCGGGCAGGATCTTCCGCTGGTTCGATCATATTGGCGACGATCTCGATGCTCATACGGCCATGAGAGCAAACGCGGCCGCCCTTGGAGCGGCAAACAGAACGGGAGCCATCGTTGATGCTGCGAAGCCAATGATGCTTCCGAAACCACCACAGAAAGTTTCCTAGAACCTGCGGTAGCAAGAGGTTCTCCCAAGATGGATTTTGGTGTACCGTCAGCCCCACCCGAACAGCGGCACTAAAGGAGGCCGGATATGACATTGCCGAAATATCTGCGTCCCATACGTGACGTTGAGGCGCACGGGCTGACCGCGACGGAAAAGGCTATACGAATGGCAATCTTCACGCCATTCTTGATCCTTTTTTCTCTACCGCGTAGCGTCCTAATAGGCCTTGCTCCTGCTGTGGTCGCATTTAGCTGGTTTTTGCCTAACGGCATTCACACCATTATTAGCGATCCAGCCGCCCATAGCCTCGAACTAACGGCACTCCTTGCGTTGGTGACGTTGTTGATCTTCTCGAACAGCATTGCGAAGGCTATCCGACGCTACTTCCTGCCCTTCGGGTGAGTCGTTGACCATCTTGATGGCATCATCGAGGGGGTCGAAGGGAGCAAGCATGACGACAGGCGCGAACACTTTCTGGTGCCACAGGCGGCAAGTCTTATATTCTGTTCCGTCGTGATCAGGAACCGATCCGCTTTGAGATGCCCCGGCTTGCCGGATCGATGCGCGGCAAGCGCTGTATGCTGGCCAGCGTGATCGCCGCGCATCGGGCTAAGGCGAAGTCGCTTGAGGACAGTGTACGCAAAGGCAAGCTGTTTGTTTTCGAGAAGCTCCAAAAGAAGGCAGCCGGCCGACAGTGACACTGCCTCCAGTCAATCTAAATCGCGGCGCAACAATCAGCCCTATCCAGCGCTTTTCAGATAGCGCCCTGCCGGTGGGGAGGACACCGGCAGGGCGCGCCGCACATACGTCGCGGCCGTGTGGCAGCAGGACGTCGGCGGCAAGCCGTGGCTTTGGGTAGCAACCTTCTTTGCCATTGAGTTGACTGGAGCGTTGATGCTCAATTCCTCTCTGTCTGACTTCGAACGTCACGCCCTGGGCAAGCGGGAGGCTGCGACCGTAGTTGATGGTGTTATACCAAGGGTCTTGAAGGCTGACTCGTTGAGGATTCCGGATTGGGTCGATCCGTGATTCGATGGCGCAAAGGAGATTCGCGCCATGGGCTCAGCGGTGAAGTTGAGGACGGACTATTCGGCGGAAGAGCTTCGGCGGCTTGCCAGGGGATCGGACGACGTGAACCAGAGCCGTCGGCTGTTGTCGCTGGCTGCGGTTGTGGACGGGATGAGCCGCGCGGATGCGGCGCGGATCGGCGGCATGGATCGTCAAACGTTGCGCGACTGGGTTCACCGGTTCAACGCTTTGGGTCCGGACGGTCTCAGGGATGCCTGGTATGGCGGGCCCGAGCCGCGGCTTTCCGCAGCGCAGAAGGCCGAGCTTGCCGAGATCGTCGAAACGGGTCCCGACCCCGCCGTCGACGGGGTGGTGCGCTGGCGGCGGATCGATCTTCAGCGGGTCATCAAGGAACGCTTCGGCGTTGATTATGATGAGCGCTATGTCTCCAAGTTGCTGAAGAAACTCGGCTTCTCGCATATGAGCGCACGGCCGCGCCACCCGGCGCAGGACGGCGAAATCGTCGAGGCTTACAAAAAAACTTCGCGCGCACGCTGAGCGCCCATCTGGCCGACCTGCCGAACGGCACGCCGGTCGAGATCTGGTTCCAGGACGAGGCCCGCATCGGCCAGAAGAACGGCATTGTCCGGCAATGGGCCAGGCGCGGCACGCGGCCCCGCCAACCCGCCGACCAGCGTTACAAGAGCGCCTACCTGTTCGGCGCCATCTGCCCGGCGCGCGGAACCGGTGCGGCGCTGGCGCTGCCCTTTGCCGACACCGAGGCAATGCAACTGCATCTCGACGAGATCAGCCGCCATGTCGCGGCGGGCGCACACGCCGTGCTGCTGCTCGACCGCGCCGGATGGCACACGACCCCGGAACTCGACGTTCCCGACAACATCACACTGATCTTCCTGCCTTCACGCGCGCCGGAGCTGAACCCGGTCGAGAACGTCTGGCAGTATCTGCGATCGAACTGGCTCTCCAACCGCGTCTTCGACGGCTACGACGCCATCATCGATGCCGCTTGCGAGGCCTGGCGAAAACTCCTCGCCCAGCCGCACACTGTCACTTCAATTGGCATGCGCGATTGGGCTCACGTCGGTCAATCATCATGACCTTTGGTATTA
>NZ_RZSV01000184.1:0-11769 GCF_004023205.1 Mesorhizobium sp. M1A.F.Ca.IN.020.03.2.1
CGGCCAGCCGCGCGGCGACCTGGCGGTCCTCCAGGCCGGCGCCGCCTATGAGGCGACGCTGCCCTGGCCGGCGGGGGCTGCCTGACGGGCTCAACCGGCTGGCGCGCTTGCGCCCGCGTCAACTCCGTGCATTGATCGCGCTCCGCGCCTGTCGTCGCGATCCTGTTCGGGGGAAAACATGTCGCTGGAACTCTACGCCGCCTATGTCGTCGCCTGCATCGTCATCGTCCTGGTACCCGGGCCGACGGTCACGCTGATCATCGCCAACAGCATCCGCCATGGCTCGCGCGCCGGGCTTGCCAATGTCGCCGGCACCCAGGCCGGGCTCGCCATCATGATCGCCATCGTCGGCATCGGCCTCAACACGCTGATCGCCGGCATGGGTCACTGGTTCGAATGGGTGCGGCTGATCGGTGCGGCTTACCTCATCTGGATGGGTGTGCAGATGCTCCGCGCCAAGGGAGCCCTGAACCCCGATGGATCGGCCAAGAAACCGCGCGGCGGCTTCTTCCTGCAAGGTTTCCTGGTGGCGATTTCCAATCCGAAGACGCTTGTCTTCTTCGGCGCCTTCTTCCCGCAGTTCATCGCGCCACAGGGCAATTACACGCTGCAGATCGTGGTCATGGGCCTGACCGCGATGGTCTTCGCCGCCATGTCGGATTCGACCTACGCGCTTGCCGCCGGCCGCGCCGGGCGCATGCTCTCGGCCAGCCGCGTTAAGCTGATGTCGCGGATCAGCGGCAGCTTCCTGGTCGGCGGCGGGCTCTGGCTGGCATTCTCCAAGGCGAAATGAGAGCGAATACTCTGGTCGCAATTATTTTTGACGCGTATTGAATAATTGTGCTTGGCAGCACACTTCTTCAGGATGAACAAGTCAAACGTTTCCTTCCGGAATCGCTTGCTTA
This sequence comes from Mesorhizobium sp. M1A.F.Ca.IN.020.03.2.1, assembly GCF_004023205.1. Taxonomy (NCBI): domain Bacteria; kingdom Pseudomonadati; phylum Pseudomonadota; class Alphaproteobacteria; order Hyphomicrobiales; family Phyllobacteriaceae; genus Mesorhizobium; species Mesorhizobium sp. M1A.F.Ca.IN.020.03.2.1. Next base: position 906 of record NZ_RZSV01000184.1, read on the forward strand.
TTTGGCAATATGAGTACAGCGACGCCGTGATCGGCGTCGCTTTCTTCTGCGCATTTGCGGCTATGAAATCCATCGCCATCGTTGAGCTTCAGGCCAATCCGGTCATCGCCACTCAACGCGTGATGGGCGTGGTCGAATACGTCAGGGTGAAGCCCATCATCCGTACGGCACGATCGGCCACAATCTATACTACACCTACGATCTGCGCCTTGATGACGACAACACACGGATATCTGTCGACGACGATGTGAGGCGACCCATCTTGTCGGCTCCGTCCTTCCCATCGAGCGACAGCACCACAAGCACGGCGCCGACATCTATCGGTTGATCAACGGATGACGACGTGTGCTTGGTTGGCCGCTTTGACGGTCAGTTGAGCCGCCCCAGCCGCTCCACCAGCAGCGCGAAGAACGCATCGTGGTCGATATCGCGCATGACCATGGCGTTCTTCTCGCGCTTGGTGACGCCCCACCAGTCGATCACCGTCATGCCCATGGTCAGCTCGGAGCTGGTCTCCACGCTGACATTGCAGCGGCGACCCTTGAACAGCTCCGGCTTGAGGAGATAGGCGATCACGCACGGATCGTGCAGCGGCCCGCCGTCGGTGCCGTATTTCTCCTCATCGAAGCGCTCGAAGAACTCCAGCATCTCGGCGGTTGCGGTGCCGACCTTGGTGCCGAGCTGGCGGAAGGCCTGGATGCGCTTGGCCGAGGTCAGTGCCTTGTGGGTGACGTCGAGCGGCATCATCACGATCGGAACGCCCGACTTGAACACCAAATCCGCCGCCTGCGGGTCGACGTAGATGTTGAATTCGGCGGCAGGCGTGACGTTGCCGCCCTCGAAAAAGCCGCCGCCCATCAGCACGATCTCCTTGAGACGCGGCGCGATCCGCGGCTCGCGGATCAGCGCCAGCGCGATATTGGTGAGCGGCCCGAGTGGGCACAACGTGATCGTGCCCGCTTCCTCGCGCATCAGCGTCTCGACAATGAAATCGACCGCGTATTGCTCCTGCAGCGGCATGGTCGGCTCGGACAGCTGGGGTCCATTGAGGCCGGTCTTGCCATGCACGTCCTCGGCGGTGACGAGCTCGCGCGCCAGCGGGCGGATGGCGCCGGCATAGACCTTGACGTCGGGCCGGCCGCCGAGCTCGCAGATCTTGCGCGCATTCTTCTCGGTCAGCTTCAGGGGCACGTTGCCGGCAACGGCGGTGATGCCGACGACCTCCAGCTCGGCGCTGCCGAGCGCCAGCAATATGGCGACGGCATCGTCCTGGCCGGGATCCGTGTCGATGATGATCTTTCGTGACTGGGGCATTTCAATTCCTTTTGGGGAGTCTTTTTGGGCGGGGTTTTGACGGCTTGAACTTGATCGCGCGGCGGACCATATCAAGACCATCGGGAAAAATGCCATCCGGGTTTTTCCGGTTTGTGTCGCTCTTAAGAGGACAGTGTAACAATGAGTCGAATGACGCCCTTCTCCAGCCCGCTTCTTCTGGGCTTCGACGCCATGGAAAAGACGCTCGAACGTCTGGCGAAGTCGGGGGACAGCTACCCTCCGTATAACATCGAGCGTCTGGGCGCCTCGGACGGTAAGGCGGAAAGGCTGCGCATCACACTTGCCGTGGCGGGTTTCGCAGAGAACGACCTCGATGTCACCACCGAGGAAAACCAGCTGATCGTGCGCGGCCGTCAGACCGACGACACCGAGCGCGAGTTCCTCCACCGCGGCATCGCCGCACGCCAGTTCCAGCGCTGCTTCGTGCTGGCCGACGGCATGCGGGTGGTCGGCGCGGAATTGAAGAACGGCCTTTTGTCGATCGATCTCGACCGTCCGGAGGCCGAGCGGCTGGTACGGAAAATAAACATATCGGTGAAAGACTGATCTTTGCCGATGGCTCTAATGCGGGACGGCCGGAAGTGGCGTCCTTGCGCCAAGGAGGCTTGTAATGACCAGAATTGACGAAACCCTGACCATGACCAGCGGCGAATTCGCCCATCTCGGCGAAGGTTCGGTCGCATATCTGAGGAAAATATCGAGCGACGATTTGCGCGGCCGCTTCCCCGGCCTCGGCGAAATCGCGCCCGGGCTGGAACTGTGGGCGCTGTTTGCCGCCAACGGTCAGCCGATCCTGCTTTCCGATGCCCGTGACCGGGCCCTGGCGGGTGCGCTGGAGAACGACCTGACCACGGTCGCCATCCATTGACCCCAATCACTATTTGAATTTGAGGTCGTTGCCTGAATTGGAAAGGGCCGCTCCCGGCGGCCCCTCAAGGTTTTATCCCAAAAACCGGATTTTATCCAAAGACCAGCTTCACCCAACCTTCAGGCCGCGTGCGAGGCCTGGGTATCCGACAGCAGCGCGTGGATCGCCACTGCGTCGCGCGTCCCCCTGATCTTGGCCACCGTATCGCCATCGCGCAGCATGCGCGCGATACGCGACAGCGCCTTAAGATGGTCGGCGCCGGCGCCTTCGGGCGCAAGCAGCAGAAACACCAGGTCGACCGGCTGGTCGTCGAGCGCCTCGAAATCGACCGGCGCCTCCAGCCGGGCGAACACGCCTGCGATCCGCTTGACCCCTGCGAGCTTGCCATGCGGAATGGCGATGCCGTTGCCGACGCCGGTGGAGCCCAGCCGCTCGCGTTGCAGGATGGTGTCGAACACTTCCCGCTCCGGAATGCCTGAAATCGCCGCCGCCCTCTCCGACAGCAATTGCAGAAGCTGTTTTTTGGAATTCGCCTTCAACGCCGGCATGATAGCCGGGACGCTGATGAGATCGCTGAGATCCATGCCTGAAAAATCCCTTGCTCGCCTACCGCGCCGGTCGTCCCCCTCGCGCGGCCGGCTTTCTTATCCCTGCGCGACTTTGGTGGTCGACGGATCGATCCAGCCGATGTTTCCATCCGGCCGGCGGTAGACAATATTGACGTGGTCGTTTCCGGCGTTGCGGAAGACGAAAACCGGGCTGTCCTTGGTATCGAGTTCGATGACGGCAGACGCCACCGACATGGTGCGAAGCGTCACGGTCGATTCGGCGACGATGGCCGGAGCGAAGTTCTCCGGGATTTCCTCTTCGTCGTCGGCGAGCGGCTCCATCACGGCGTAGGCGATGTCGGTGGATTCGCCGTTGCCGTTGCTGGAATTGTGCGACTTCAGCCGGCGCTTGTAGCGCCTGAGCCGCGTTTCGAGGCGATCGGCGGCCGCCTCGAAGGCAAGCGTGGGATCCTGGGCGTCCCCGGTCGCCTGCAGCGAGGCGCCGGAATCGAGGCGGATCATGCAATCGGCCGAGAAGCGCGATCCCGCTTTGATGACCGTTACATGTCCTGAAAAACCCCGATCGAAATATTTTTCAATCGCTTCGTTGACACGATCGTTGATGCGCGTACGGAACGCATCGCCGATGTCCATGTGTTTTCCCGAAATGCGCAGATTCATCTGAAAACTGACCTTCCCTGCTCAGGCTTCAAACTGTCCCAAGTTTATACCCGTGGTGCGCGCGCACAAGCTTTGCGGCGGCACGCGCGCCGATTTTAGACCCGAACTTTCCGGTTGATCACAAGTCGCCTTCTGGCCGTCCGAGGCCTTCGCTTTGACGGAGCCATTCGCGAGGCGGGCATCACGGCCCGGCTCATGCGGGCGGGCTTCTAGACACTTCATTGCAGCTTGTCAATGAAACACGAAAACTGTGAAAAATCGCCATTCCTCAGCTCGGACCAAACTAGGTCAGGCCCGATGAATATCAACTGCCCTATCGCCCGGCGTTGGCCAGCGCCCGCTTCTCCCGGCGCCGCTGCACCGATGAAGGAATGTTCATGCCTTCCCGGTATTTGGCGACCGTGCGGCGGGCGATGTCGACGCCGCTTTCCCGCAGCATGTCGACGATAGCGTCGTCGGAAAGCACGTCGGCGGGCTTTTCCTCGTCGATCAGCTGCTTGATGCGGTCACGCACGGCTTCCGACGAATGCGCTTCGCCGCCTTCCGCCGAGGCGATCGAAGCGGTGAAGAAATAGCGCAGCTCGAACACGCCGCGAGGCGTCAGCATGTATTTGTTGGCAGTGACGCGGCTCACCGTCGATTCATGCATGCCGATCGCGTCGGCCACCGTGCGCAGGTTGAGCGGCTTGAGATGCCGCACGCCATGGACGAGGAACGCGTCCTGCTGGCGCACGATTTCCGAAGCCACTTTCAGGATCGTCTTCGCCCGCTGGTCGAGGCTGCGCGTCAGCCAGTTGGCGTTCTGCAGGCATTCGGCCAGAAACTCCTTTTCCGCCTGGTCCTTGGCATGGCCGGAAACCCGGGCGAAATAGACATGATCGACCAAAACTCGCGGCAGCGTGTCGGCGTTGAGCTCCACCGCCCAGCTGCCGTCGGCAGCGGCCCGCACCTCGACGTCGGCAACGATGGCGTCGCTCGCGCCGCCCGAAAACGCGGTGCCGGGACGCGGATCGAGCGCCCGGATCTCGGCCAGCATGTCGAGAAGGTCTTCCTCGTCGACGCCGCAGATGCGTTTCAGCGTCTGGAAATCCCGCCGCGCCAGGAGTTCGAGATTAGCCACCAGGGCCTTCATCGCCGGATCGAGCCGGTCGCGTGCGGCAAGCTGCAGCGACAGGCATTCGGCGAGGTCGCGGGCAAACAGGCCGGCCGGCTCGAAGGTCTGGCAGACCGCGAGCGCTCGCGCGACCGCTCCCATGTCCGCCCCCAGCCGCGCGGCAATCTCTTCCAGATCGGCGCGCAGATAGCCCGCTTCGTCGAGGCTGTCGGCAAGCTCGCCGGCAATCAGGCGCTCGGCGGGTTTGGAGAAGGCAAGCGCGATCTGTTCGCCGACATGCTCGCGCAGCGTCACGATGGTCGCGGCCATCTCGCCGACGTCGAAGCCTTCCGACGAAGCGCTGCCGGCGCTGCCCGCGGATGCCGACTTCCACTGCGCGGTGAGATCCGGTCCGAGCTTTTCGCTGGTGCCGGGGTCGTCGGGAAACAGGTTCTCCAGCGAAGAGTCGAGCTTTTCCGAGATCGCCTCGGCGCTCCATTCCGTCTCGCTTTCGAACCAGTCGTCCCCGGCGGCGGATTCTGGAGCGGTCTCGCTCTTCTGCGGCTGGTCGCCGCCCGCATCGTCCTGCGGCTCGGCTCGCTCCAAGAGCGGATTGCGCTCGATTTCCTCGTCGATGAAGCGGTCGAGCTCGACATGGGTGAGCTGCAGCAGCCGGATCGACTGCATCAGTTGGGGCGTCATCACCAGCGACTGGGACTGTCTGAGCTGCAGTTTGGCCGCCAGCGCCATGGTTGGATTCAAACGCCTCGTCTACGCATCGAGCTGCCGTTTTTCGGTCGGGCATAGAAACTGGCCCGGCTTTTGCTTGTCAAGGAAAACGCTAGCAGAGACAGCTTACCGGAGCGTTATTCGCGGACAGAGCAGGCATAAAGCCGGAAAATTCAGCGAGAAATTGCCGCGGAACCGGAATTTTCGCGTCTAGAGCGTAAAACCCTCGCCGAGATAGAGCCGCCGCACATCGGCGTTGGCGACGATCTCGTCGGCGCGGCCATGCGTGAGCACCTGGCCGGCATGGATGATATAGGCGCGGTCGATCAGGCCGAGCGTCTCACGCACATTGTGGTCGGTGATCAGCACGCCGATGCCGCGCGCGGTCAGATGGCGGACGAGCTGCTGGATGTCGGCGACCGCGATCGGATCGATACCGGCGAAGGGCTCGTCGAGCAGCATATAGGCCGGCCGCGTCGCCAGCGCCCGCGCGATCTCGAGGCGGCGTCTTTCGCCGCCGGACAGCGACATCGACGGCGCCTTGCGCAGATGGCTGATGTGGAATTCCTCGAGCAGCTCGTCGAGCGTGCGCTCACGTTCCTTGCGGCTCTTTTCCACCACTTCCAGAACGGCGCGAATGTTCTGCTCGACGTTGAGGCCCCGGAAGATCGACGCTTCCTGCGGCAGATAGCCGATGCCGAGGCGGGCGCGCCGGTACATCGGCATCGAGGTGACGTCGAAGCCGTCGATCTCGATCGTGCCTTCGTCCACCGGCACGAGACCGGTGACCATGTAGAAACAGGTGGTCTTGCCGGCGCCGTTGGGCCCAAGCAGTCCGACGGCCTCGCCGGCCCGCACGCCGAGCGTCACGCCGCTCACCACCTTGCGGCCCTTATAGCTCTTGGTCAGGCCCTTGGCGATCAGGGTGCCCTTGAACTTTGCCTTGTCGGCGCCGATCGTCGCCGGCGCAGACGCTTTTGCGGCCGTCCGCCCCGGGAGGCGGGCCAGCAGCGACGATACGCCGACCATTAGTTGCTCGACGCTCCCTGCTGGGCCGTGCCCTTTTGGGGCGCGCCCTGCTTCTGCGGCGTAATCGACATGATGACCCGACCGCCGGTGCCGCAGCCGTCGACATTGGCAAGGCCGCTTTTCATCTGAACGGTGAGCTTGCAGCCCTTGAGCACGTTGTCGCCCTGCGAGAGCACGACTTCGCTGCCGGAAAGAACGAGCACCTGGGTCTTCATGTCGAACGTGCCCTTGTCGCCGGTGGCGATCTGGTCGTTCGATTTAATATAGACTTTGTTCTCGACCACGAGGTGGTCGATATTGGCTGCCCCGGTCATCGCCGATGCGCCCGCCGCCGCGCCCTTGGGAGCGTTTGGATCCTTGACGTAATAGACCGTCATCTTGCCGGCCTTGAGCAGCGTCGGCCCCTGATTGACGGTGACGTTGCCGCTGAAGATAGCCGCGCTGTCGGCCTGGCGGACCTCGAGCTTGTCGCTTTCGATCTGGATCGGCTGGTCGCCTGACAATTTCAGGCCGGACATCTGGCTGGTGCCGCCGGATTGGGCAAGCGCCGGCGCCGCCCCGAGCAACATGAAGAGAGAGGCCGCCGCTGCAAGCCTTGCCGAACTACTGCGACGCATTCTGCTCTCCGCCCTTTGCCTCTGCCGCCTTCAGACTTGCCGCGTCGATGTTGACGCGCACCCGGTTCTCGAAGACCACGACCTTGCCGTTTTCTTCCACCGACATCGAGTCGGCGGTGATGCGCGATCCGCCGCGGCTGACATCGACCGGATTGTCGGTCTTCATAGAGCCTTTGCCCATGTCTAGGAAGACCGATTTGAACTTGGCTTCCATGCCGTCGCTCGTCGTCACCAGGACATCGCTTGTGAGGTCCATCGTGTTGGCGTCGCGGTCGTAGATGCCATGCGCGGCGTTGACCGCCACCACATTGTCGCTCGCGACGGGCAGCTTGGCATTGATGCCTTCGAGGTCGATGATACCCTGCTTGCCGACATCCTGTGTCGCCCTGGTCGCCGTCAGCGAATAAGGCAGTTTCTGCTTGGTGAAGCCGTTGAGCTTGGGGTTGGCCATCACCAGCTTGCCGTCCGAAAACGCCGTGCCGTCGGCCTGCACCGAGATCGACACCGGCGCGGCGAGATAAGAATAGACCGGAAAGGCGATCGCAATTGCCGCCGCCAGCAGCGGCACGGCGAATTTCAACACGCGCACGCGGCGCGAATGCCGCTGCGCACGATCGAACGCATCGCCGCGCGTGCCGCTTTCGCCAGCGGCAGCCGATACCGTTTCGGCATCGCTCGTTTCGTCAGATCGCGCCAACATGACTATTTTCTAATGAGCCCTTGCCCCGCCAAACACCGCCTATAGGTGGTATGCCGGTCCCCGCAAGCAAGCACAAGCGGAGGAAAACTGCAAAAATGTGACGGCTACTACCGTACGACTAGGACGAATCCGGCTGCACTGCCAGCTCTTCATAGCAGATAGGAACGGGCTGCGTTAATTTTTCGTGAGGTCGTCGTGACCGCCGCGTTGCGCCAAGGGCCAGGGCGTCAGGAAACGGTAGCCCCGCGCGGATGGTTGCTTTAAAAGCGTCCTTTCCCACCGAATGTGAGGCTGACCATGGCAATGAGAGCCGACGACCTGATCGACCGCCGCCGCTTGCGCCGCAAGCTGACGTTCTGGCGCGTGACCGCGTTTGTGATTCTGGCGGCAGCGCTGATCGCGTTTTCGGCATGGATCTATGGTGACGATTTCACCGGTCAGGCGATCGACCACATCGCGAAGGTCAAGATTGAAGGCACCATCACCGAGGACGAGGAGCTGATCAAAAGACTGGAGACGATCCGCAAGTCCGCAACGGTGAAGGGCGTCATCCTGTCGATCGATTCGCCCGGAGGCACCACGGTCGGCGGCGAGTCGATCTATGAGGAAGTGCGCAAACTCGCCGCCGACAAGCCGGTGGTGGCCGAGGTCGGCACGCTGGCCGCGTCCGCCGGCTATATGATCGCAAGCGCGGCCGACCACATCGTCGCCCGCAAGACCTCGATCGTCGGATCGATCGGCGTGCTGATCCAGTATCCCGACGTGAGCGGCCTGATGGACAAGCTCGGCATCAAGCTCGAGGAAGTGAAGTCCTCGCCGCTCAAGGCTGCGCCCTCGCCGTTCAAGCCGACCAATGACGACGAGCGCGCCATGGTGCGCAAGCTCATCCTCGACAGCTATGACTGGTTCGTCGGCATTGTCGCCGAACGGCGCAAGATGACCCGCGAGCAGGCGCAGGCGCTGGCCGACGGTTCGATCTTCACCGGCCGCCAGGCGCTCGCCAATCACTTGGTTGATGCCGTTGGCGGCGAACCCGAGGCGATCAACTGGCTGGCGACCAAAGGCGTCGACAGCAAGCTCAAGGTCGTCGAATGGAAGAATACGGAGGGGCACGGCCTCCTGTTTTCGAGAAGCATGACCAAAGCCGTCGCCAACGCGCTCGGCCTGCCGGATGCCGGCGGCGACATCATTCACGAGCTTGGCGCCGACCGCTTGTTCCTTGACGGTCTCGTTTCGGTCTGGCACCCTTGACAACCATTGGGACGAACCAAATAAAGCAATAAAATCATCCTGATATTTGACCGCAGTGGTTTACGGGGAACGTTCATGATCAAGTCCGAGCTTGTGCAGATCATTGCCGCGCGCAACCCCCATCTTTTCCTCCGCGACGTTGAAAACATCGTCGGCGCGATCTTTGACGAGATCACCGACGCGCTCGCCGAAGGCAACAGGGTCGAGTTGCGCGGTTTCGGTGCCTTTTCGGTGAAAAACCGTCCTGCCCGCACCGGCCGCAACCCCCGCACCGGCGAATCCGTCGAGGTCGAGGAGAAGTGGGTGCCGTTCTTCAAGACCGGCAAGGAGTTGCGCGAAAGGCTGAACGGCGGCAAATAGGCGCCGCGCCGGCAGGTCGGAAACGACGTTTCGGCGCTTAAGCCACCTCCAGGAGATTTGATGTTCAATCGCGTCATGCTCGTCGTGGTCTTCGTGCCGCTGGCCGTCATCCTGATCGCGCTTGCCGTCGCCAACCGCGGCCTCGTCGCCTTCACGCTCGACCCGTTCCACCCTGGCAATCCGGCGCTGACGCTGAATTTGCCGCTCTTCATCTTGCTGTTCCTGGCTTTGGCCATCGGCATGATCGTCGGCAGCATGGCGACCTGGGTGAAGCAGGGCCGCTACCGCAAGCTCGCGCGCCAGCGCGGGCTGGAGGCCGAGAACCTGCGCCAGGCAGTGAGCCGCGCACCCGCTGCGCCGAAAGGACCGGCGCTGCCCAAGCCGACGAACTAAACAGCGCCTTACGGAGCTTTCCATGCTGACTATTTCGGCCGCCGAGGTCGACCGCGCGCTGACCTTTTCAGGTCTGGTCGAGACACTGCGCACCGCCTTCCGCGAAGGCGCCGTGCAGCCGGTGCGCCACCATCACGCGATCGAGCGGCCGGACGGCGCCGCCTCGACGCTTTTGTTGATGCCGGCCTGGACCGACTTCGACGCCGCCGGCACCTCGGCCGGCGGCCATATCGGCGTCAAGATCGTCACCGTCTCGCCGGACAACAACGCGATCGGCAAGCCGGCGGTGATGGGCCTCTATCTGCTGCTCGACGGCGTGACCGGCGAACCCCAGGCTCTGATCGACGGCCAGCGGCTGACGCAATGGCGGACCGCCTGCGCCTCGGCGCTCGCCGCATCCTATCTCGCCCGCGAGGACGCCTCGCGGCTCTTGGTGATCGGCGCCGGCGCGCTGTCACCCTTCCTCGCCAAGGCGCATTCGGCGGTGAGGCCCGTTAAGTCGATCCGCATCTGGAACCGCACGCCGGCCAATGCCGAAAAGGTCGCGGCGGCGCTGCATGCCGAAGGCTTTCCAGCAAGCGTGGCAGGCGACCTCGAAACCGAGCTTGGCGAGGCCGACATCGTCTCGTCGGCGACGATCACGACCGCGCCGCTGATCAAGGGCGCGCTGTTGAAGCCGGGCGCCCATGTCGACCTGGTCGGCGGCTTCACGCCGCAGATGCGCGAGAGCGACGACGATGCCATTTCCCGCGCCCGCGTCTATGTCGATACCCGCGCCGGCGCCACCAAGGAGGCCGGCGACATCGTGCAGCCATTGGCTTCCGGTGTCCTGAAGCCGGAAGCGGTCATCGCCGACCTGCACGAACTGGCGCGTGGCGAGAAACAGGGCCGGCAAAGCGAGAGCGAGATCACGCTGTTCAAGTCCGTCGGCGCAGCGCTTGAAGATCTCGCCGCCGGCATCGCCGTCTACAAGGCGCTCAGCACAAGCAAGTAAGAGGATAGGGTAGTGAGAAGCTCACACCCCTACCGCCATACCGCCCTACTGCCCTGCTGCCTCGTTCGGCCAATAGACACGCAGCCGATGACCGTCGGGATCGAGCGCGACGAACGTGCGTCCGAAATCCATGTCGGTCGGTGCCTGTAGCATTCTCAGCCCCCGTTCCGCCCAGTCCGCATGCGTGGCGTCGACCGCGGCCGCATTCTCCATCGCAAGCACGAGCTCGCCCCCCCCGCCCGCGGCGGCGGCCGCCGGTTCAACCG
>NZ_RZSV01000185.1:0-11668 GCF_004023205.1 Mesorhizobium sp. M1A.F.Ca.IN.020.03.2.1
GGCACGGCCGAGATCCTCCCCCCCCCCCTCTGGCCTGCCGGCCATCTCCCCCGCAAGGCGGGAGATCAGCAGCTCGTCTGCCCCGCCAGTTCTGCAACGCCGAAGATTGGCGAAGCGAGTGGCGACAGCCAATCTCCCCCCTTGCGCGGGAGATGTCCGGCAGGACAGAGGAGGGTGCTTTGCACAAACCTCAATCATGCCGGCTCGTCCATCAGATGCAGGTGCTCGCGGTTGAAGGTGAGCATCACCGCCTCGCCTTCGGCAGGGAGCGCGGTCCCCGCCGGCACCATGGCATGCAGCCTCAGCCCATCGGCATCCAGCGCCAGCCTTGTGGTGGCGCCGAGATAGTTGGTCCCGACCAGACGCGCGGCAACGCCATCGCCGCTCGTGGCGCCCGATACGCGGATGGATTCAGGCCTGAGGCTGCCCCAGCGATGCTGGCCGGAATAGCGCTGCACGAAATCCGGCGGCAGCACGTTGGACGAGCCGACGAAATCGGCGACGAAACGCGTCCTCGGCCGCTGGTAAATGTCCTCCGGCGTGCCGACTTGCATGATTCTGCCGTCGTTGAAGACGGCAACACGGTCGGCCATGGAAAGGGCTTCGCCCTGGTCGTGAGTGACGAAGACGAAGGTGATGCCGAGCACCTTCTGCAGCGACTTCAGCTCTTCCTGCATGTTCTCGCGCAGCTTGAGGTCGAGCGCGCCGAGCGGCTCGTCGAGCAGCAGCACTTTGGGCTGGTTGACGAGCGCCCGGGCAAGCGCGACGCGCTGGCGTTGGCCGCCGGAGAGTTGGCCGGGGCGCCGGGCCCCATAGCCCGGCAGGCGCACCAGCGAGAGCGCCTCTTCCGCCGCCTTCAGCCGTTCGACCCTGCCGACGCCCTTGACCATCAGCCCGTAAGCGACGTTGTCGAGCACGTTCAGATGCGGGAACAGCGCGTAGTCCTGGAAAACGGTGTTGACGTTGCGGCGATAGGGCGGAACGCCTTCGGCCCGCTCGCCGAAGATGGAGATCGAGCCGGCCGTCGGCTGCTCGAAGCCGGCGATCAGTCTGAGGCAGGTCGTCTTGCCGGAACCGGACGGCCCGAGCATGGCGAAGAACTCGCCCGGCGCGATGTCGAGATCGACCGCATCGACGGCGCGCACGCTGCCGAAATGGCGCGAGACTTGTTTAAAGGAAACGGCGGAGGTCATGATCTGTCCTGAAGGTTCAGGCTCTCAAATTCGGGCGTCTGTGCTGCCCCTCGTCCGCCTGCCGGCACCTTCTCCGCGTGAAAGACGGGGAGAAGGGACAAACTCCAGCGCTGGCGCCCCCCTCTCCCCGTTCTTCACGGGGAGAGGGTAAGGGTGAGGGGCAGCGCCAACTTCTAAAGGCTAGGCGAACTCACCGCCCGCCGATGACGCCGATATAGTCCGACACCCAGCGGTAATAGGGCACGCATTTGTCATTCTGGCTGGCGCATTTCGATATCGGCGTCTTCCAGAACTTGATCTTCTCGAAATTGTCGTAACCGTTGGTCTTGCAGCCCTCGTCGCCCAGCAGTTCATTGCCCTTGCAGGCGGCGGGCACGACCGGCAGAGAGCCGAACCAGGACGACACATCGCCCTGGACCTTGGGCGAGAGCGAGTGCTCGAGCCACATATAGGCGCAGTTCGGATGGGCGGCGTCGGCTTCCATCATGGTGGTGTCGGCCCAGCCGGTGACGCCCTCCTCCGGCACGGTCGAGGCGACCGGCTTCTTGGCGGCGACCAGCGTGTTCACCTGATACGGCCACGAGCCGGAGGCGACGACGCCTTCGTTCTGGAAATCGTCGACCTGGATTGCGGCGTCATGCCAGTAGCGGCCGACCAGGGTGCGCTGGGTGCGCAGCAGATCGAGCGCCGCCTTGTACTGGTCTTCGCTGAGCTCGTAAGGGTCCTTGATGCCCAATTCCGGCTTGTGGAACATCAGGTAGTTGGCGGCATCGGCAATGTGGATCGGGCCGTCATAGGCCTGGACACGCCCCTTGTTCGACTTGCCGTCGGGCAGCTTCATCTCCTCGAAAACGACGTTCCAGCTCTTGGGCGCTTCCTTGAAGACGGTGGTGTTGTACATCAGGATGTTCGGGCCCCACTGGTAGGGCACGCCGTAATGCACCTTGTCGACGGTGAACCAGGGCGCGTCCTTGAGACGGTCGTCGACCGTCTTCCAGCTCTTGATGAGGTCGGTGTTGATCGGCTGCACGCGCTTGCCGGCGACGAGACGCAGGGAAGCATCACCAGAAGCCGTCACCAGGTCGAAGCCGCCCTCGTTCATCAGCGAGACCATCTCGTCCGACGTATTGGCGGTCTTGACGTTGACCTTGCAGCCGGTCTCCTTCTCGAAGGCGGTCACCCAGTCGTAGTTCTTGTCGGTCTCGCCCCGCTCGATATAGCCCGGCCAGGCGACGATATTCAGCTCGCCCTCGCCCTTGCCGACTTCCTTGACCTGGGCGATCGCCTGACCCGAGAAGGTCAGCGCAACCGTCAACGCCGTGCATGACTTCAGGAATGCATTCATCATCGATCTCCCATTTTGGCGCATGACCCCGAAACCGATCCGGTTTTCAACAAGGATCACACGCAAACCTGAACGCCAGAGTTCCCATCACCCCGGCAGCCGCGCTCCTGAGCGGCTTTGTTCCCTGAGCGAAAAGTGCTGTGAAAATTCCGGTTTCGCAAATCCATTTATCAGAAAGCCGATATCGGATTTTCCGATACTCTTTCCGACGCCATTTCGGACGGAAGGTTGCGGCGAAGTCGCCGAGCCCAACCGTTCACACTTTGCTGGAATCGCTCTGATCAGAGCCGCTGCCGGACCATGCGCTGCGACTGGGCAAGTCCGATAAAGTCGCGGGCGGCCTGCGGCAGGCTGGAACCGCGGCGCCAAACCATGCCGACCTGGACGACCGGAAGCGAGCCGGAGATATCGCGGGATTCGATGCGGTCGCCTTCCAGCGACCAGGGACGATAGACGAGATCTGGCAGCAGCGCCACGCCGGCGCCGGTGGCGACGAGGCTGCGCACGGCCTCGACGGAGCGGGTGCGGAAGGCGACATGCGGTCTCGCACCGAGCGCCGACAGCAGCTTGCCGGTGTTCTCCTCGATCTCGTCGACGGTCAGCATGATCAGCGGTTCGGAAGCGATGTCGCCGATCGAGATAATGTCGGCGCTGGCGAGCTTGTGGCTGAGCGGCAGCCAGAGCCGATAGGCCGAGACTTCGAGGATTTCCGACTGCAGCGCGGTGCGATCGCGCAAATTCGACGTGACCATGACGGCGATGTCGAGCTTGCCGCCGACCAGCAGATGCTCGAGATAGTCGCCATTGTCCTCGATCGCCGAGACTTCGACGCTCGGATAGGCGCGGCGGTAGCGAGCCAGCAGATCGGAGAGCACGTAGCCGGCGACGAGCGAGGTGACGCCGAGCTGCAGCCGCCCGCCCGCTGTGAGTTGATCGCCGAGGAAAGCGCGGCGCGCATCGGAAACGTCGGCCAGGATTTTCGTCGCGTGGCGCAGGAACTGGTGGCCCTTATGGGTGATGTTGAGGCCGCGCGGGTGGCGGTCGAACAGCTCGACGCCGAGATCGCTTTCCAGCTCCTTGATCGCCTCGGTGACCGAGGATTGCGAGATGGAGAGGTTCTGCGCGGCGCCCGAGACCGTGCCTTGCTCGGCGACGGCGACGAAGAACTGGAGCTGGCGGATGGTGAAGGCCATGACCCGACTAAACACCGGCGCGGCCGGGAAGGAAAGCCGTTGGCGGCTCCGGCGCTAGGCCGTCGCAATGCTGAGACGCGCGCCGGCCTGGCTGAGCGCGGCGGCGATGTCGCGCGGCGGCGGCTGGTCGGTGGCGAGCTCGGAGAAACCGTCGAAGCCGCAGACCTGAACCAGGCCCTGCCGGCCGAACTTGGTATGGTCGGTGACGACCAGCGTGCGTTGCCCGCGCGACAACACCATGCGGGCGAATTCCGCCTCCTCCAGCTCGTAGTCGGTCAGGCCGGCGACGGCGTCGACCGCGCCGATGGAGATCACCGCGTGGCTGACCGAGAAGCGGCTTACGAATTCGATCGCCGCGACTCCGAGGGCCGCGCCTGAATCGCTGCGCAGCTCGCCGCCGGCCATATAGACCTTGTTGCCGTTCACCGTCGCCAGCGTACGGGCGATGTCGGACGAATTGGTGACCACCGTCAGGCGGCGATGGCCGAGCAGTTCGCGCGCCAGGAAGGACGTGGTGGTGCCGGTGTCGAGCATGATCGACTCGCCGTCGCGGATGGTGGCCGCGACCATGCGGGCAATCAGACGCTTTGCTTCGGCATTCTCGCGCATGCGGCGCTCGAACGGCGCCTCGCCTGTCATAGAGCGCAGGCTGACGGCGCCATGCATCTTGAGCAATGCTCCGTCATCCGTCAGCGGTTTCACGTCGCGCCTGACCGTCTCCAGCGACACGCCCAGGCGCTCGGCCAGGCTGGCGATGGTGATCGTGCCCTCCTCACCGAGGAGCCGCAGGATCTCGCCGTGCCGTTTCGAGTGGATCATGTGGATGTCCGGGATTTTGACCGATTCTACGGCATTCCTAACGCTTTTAAAGGAATTGCTCATATTTTCGGGCAAAACACCCAAAAAAGGTCACAGCTTTTTATTGACAGCAACATCACGCTGGCGTGAGATTGTTGTCGTGACAGGCTCGGAACTGCCACAGGAGGGTGATGGCAGAGCCGCAATCGACTGACCAGATTTTCTGGAACGTGCCTGACGCGAGCTTTTTTCGAATCCGCGGGGGCGGATGCCGGGATCCTAAGCCTGGCCAAGGGGCTCGTCGGTGTGGTGAGGGATATCAGTCCCGGCATCCCGCACCGACGAGGCCTTTCTTTTTTCTCTCATGGCTTTGTGAGAGACCGGCGCTTTGTCGTAAGCCGGCCGAAGCAGGACCGAACCCGTGAGCGCCGCCGTAACCACCGAAGACCGCATCCGCGCTCTGCCCTGCTGGAGCGGCGGCATCGAGATCGAGCCGCTGCCGGGCGGCCTCAGCAACGCCAACTATGTCGTTACCGACGCCGCCGGCCGGCACGTGGTGCGCTTCGGCCAGGACTTCCCGTTCCACCATGTCTTTCGCGAGCGCGAGGTGATGACGGCGCGCGCGGCGCATGCGGCCGGCTTCGCGCCGGCCGTGCACTACGCCGAGCCCGGAATTCTGGTGACCCAGTTTCTCGGCGCCAGGACCTTCCTTGCCGAGGATGTGCGCGCCGATCTCGGCCGCGTGGCGGCGCTGCTGCGGCGCTTTCACCGCGAGATGCCGAACCACGTCTCCGGCGCCGGTTTCATGTTCTGGGTCTTTCATGTCATCCGCGACTATGCGCGCACGCTCGAGGAAGGTGGCAGCCGCAAGAAGGACGAGCTGCCGCGCTATCTCGCTTTAGCCGACGAGCTCGAACGGGCGCAGAAGCTTTTGCCGATCGTCTTCGGCCACAATGATCTTTTGCCGGCCAACATCCTCGACGACGGCAAGCGGCTGTGGCTGATCGATTTCGAATATGCCGGCTTCAACACGGCCATGTTCGACCTGGCCGGGGCCGCCTCGAATGCGGGCATGAGCGACGAGGAATCCTTCGCCTTCCTGACCGCCTATTTCATGAAGGAACCGGACAGCGAGATCCGCCGCTCGCACGCGGCCATGCAATGCGCCTCGCTGCTGCGCGAGGCAATGTGGAGCATGGTCTCCGAGATTTATCTCGACGCGCCCGGCATCGATTACGTCGCCTATACCGAAGAGAACCTGGTGCGGCTCGACGCTGCACTGGAAAACTACCGGACGAGATACGGGACAAGATCATGACTTTGCCCAGCCATGCCGGGATCGTGGTCATCGGCGGCGGCATCATCGGCTGCTCGACCGCCTATCATTTGGCGCGCGACCACAAGGCCGACGTGGTGCTGCTGGAGCAAGGCAAGCTGACCTCGGGCTCGACCTGGCACGCGGCCGGACTGGTCGGGCAGCTGCGCTCGTCGGCCTCGATAACCCGCGTGCTCAAATATTCCGTCGAGCTCTATAAGGGGCTCGAGGCCGAAACGGGACTGGCGACCGGCTGGAAAATGACCGGGTGCCTCAGGCTCGCCACCAACGCCGATCGCTGGACCGAGTTCAAGCGATTGGCGACGACGGCAAAAAGCTTCGGCATGGACATGCAGCTGCTGTCGCCCGCCGAGGTGAAGCGCATGTGGCCGCTGATGGAAACCGGCGACCTCGTCGGCGCCTCCTGGCTGCCGACCGACGGTCAGGCCAGCCCCTCCGATATCACGCAATCGCTCGCCAAGGGCGCGCGCATGCATGGCGCAAAACTGTTCGAGGACGCGCGCGTCACCGGATTCGAGATGACGGGCGGACGCATCACCGCGGTGAAGACCGAAAAGGGCGACATTGCCTGCGACAGAGTGGTGAACTGCGCTGGGCAATGGGCAAGGCAGGTCGGCGCGATGGCCGGCATCAACGTGCCGCTGCAGCCGGTCAAGCACCAGTACATCATCACCGAGAAGATCGAAGGGCTGGCCAACGACGCGCCGACAATCCGCGACCCCGACCGCCGCACCTATTTCAAGGAAGAGGTCGGCGGGCTGGTGATGGGCGGCTATGAGCCGAACCCGCAGGCCTGGACGACTGAGCTCCCCGGGGGCGACGTGCCCAACGACTGGGAGTTCCGCCTGTTCGATGATGATTACGACCACTTCGAGCAGCATATGGCGCAGGCGATCGAGCGGGTGCCGGCGCTGGCCAATGTCGGCGTGAAGCAAATGATCAACGGGCCGGAGAGCTTTACCCCGGACGGCAATTTCATCCTTGGTGTCGCGCCCGAATGCGCCAACATGTTCGTCGGCGCCGGCTTCAACGCCTTCGGCATCGCGTCCGGCGGCGGCGCCGGCTGGGTGCTGGCGCAATGGGTGGTCGACGGCGAGGCGCCGCTCGACCTCTGGGTGGTCGACATCAGGCGTTTTTCCAACCTGCACCGCGACCGGCAATGGGTCTGCGACCGCACGCTCGAGGCCTATGGCAAGCACTACACCATCGGCTTCCCGCATGAGGAATATCTCTCGGGCCGGCCGCGCATCGTCTCGCCGCTCTATGAGCGGCTGAGAGAGCACCGCGCCGTGTTCGGCTCGAAGCTCGGCTGGGAGCGGCCGAACTGGTTCGCGCCCGACGGCGTAGAGCCGGAAGACGTCTATTCAATGGGCCGGCAGAACTGGTTCGAGGCGGTCGGCGAGGAACATCGGCATGTGCGCGAGAAAGTCGGCATCTTCGACCAATCCTCCTTTGCCAAATATGAGATGACCGGGGCCGATGCGCTGAGGGCGCTCGACTGGATCTGCACCAACGACATCAACAAGCCGGTCGGCCGGCTGACCTATACGCAGCTTCTCAACACGCGCGGCGGCATCGAAGCAGACCTCACGGTGGCACGGCTCGGCGAGGACAGGTTCTACATCGTCACCGGCACCGGTTTCCGCACGCATGATTTTTCGTGGATCGGCGACCATCTCGGCCAGGGACTCGACGCGGCGCTCAAAGACGTGACCGAGGATTTCGGCACGCTGTCGCTGATGGGGCCACGTGCCCGCGACGTGCTGTCGGCGGTAACGGGTGCGGATGTCTCCAACGCCGCCTTCCCCTTCGGCCACGCGCGCGAGATCGACATCGCCGGCCACACCGTGCGGGCGCTGCGGGTGACCTATGTCGGCGAGCTCGGCTGGGAGTTGCATGTGCCGATCGCCGCGACGGGCGAGATTTTTGATGCCCTCATGGCAGCCGGGAAACAGCATCGCATCCGCCCGGTCGGCTACCGGGCGCTGGAATCGCTGCGGCTGGAAAAGCGCTATCGCGCCTGGGGGGCGGACATCACGCCGAATGACACGCCGCAGGAAGCGGGCCTCGGCTGGGCTGTGAAGCTCAGGAAGAACAACGACTTCATCGGGCGGCGGGCGCTGGAGAAAGCGGCCGGCCAGCCGCTGACAAAACGCTTTGCCGGCTTCACGGTCGACGATCCGGACGTCGTCCTGGCCGGACGCGAGACGATCCTGCGCAACGGCCAACCGGTCGGCTATCTCACCAGCGGCGGCTATGGCTATACGGTGGAGAAGAACATCGGCTATGGCTATGTGCGCAACGCCGATGGCGTCAGCGACGACTTCCTCGCCTCCGGCGCCTATGAACTGGTGGTGGCGATGGAGCGCACGCCGGCAAAGATCCATCTCGAGCCGATGTACGATCCGGCCGGAGAGAAGATAAAGGCGTAAGCGAGGAAAGCGGTCAGCCGACGCGCAGCACGAGGCCCCTGCTTGGCACCGCATCGCCCTCGCCGGGCATCGACGCGTAAGGCCGTGTCTCTTCAAGCCGGGTTATGACGTCCTCCGCTTCGAGCACGGCGATCCGCTCGGCAAAGCCGGCCTGCCAGAGCGTGTTCTTGATCGTCAGCACGATGATGCCGCCTGGACGGCAGATGCGGATCAGCTCGTCCAGCCCCTCGACGCCGACATGGCCGGAGGTGAAGACGCCGGCCGAAACGATGCCGGCATAGGCGCCGTCCGAGAAAGGCAGGGCGCCGCCCAGCGCCAGACGATGCAGCGCCGTGTAGACGCCCTTGGCGCCGGCCTTGTCCAGCATGCCTTGCGAGATGTCGAGCGCCTCGACACGAGGATAGCCGGTGATTGCGAGCCATTCGCCGATCAGCCCGGTGCCGGCGCCTGCGTCGAGCACAGGTTCCGCGCCGCGCGGCAGATGGCGGGCCAGCAGGGCCAGGCAGATGGTCGGATGGCGATAGCCGGCCGCCGACATATCGGCGTCGTAAGTTTCGGCCCAGCTATCGTAGATTGCGGCCACCTCGTCCGGCCGTGTTGCGGCATAGGCCGCGCTTAGCGCGCTGTTGTGCTTGCCGTCCGCCATTGCCGCTCCCGCCGCCGATTCGTGTCGGCCATGGTAGCCAAGCGGCAAAAACTGTGGAACCGTTCCGCCATAAACATGGCGTGATGGTTAAGGGGGTGACGATGGAAGAGGCGCGCGCGGCGCTGGCCGCCATTCCGGCGCTTGCCGGATACAAGGGGCCGCTGGAGCGGCTGGGCGGCCTTACCAACCGTGTCTACAAGGCCGGCGAGGTCTGCCTGCGCATTCCCGGCAAGGGCACGGAGGAATATATCAACCGCGCCAACGAGGCGGTGGCGGCGCGCGAGGCGGCCAAGGCCGGCGTCAGCCCGGAGGTGCTTTTTGCCGACCCCGCATCCGGCTTGATGGCAACGCGCTTCGTCGCCGACGCCGAGACCATGTCGCCGGAAAAGTTCAAGGCCAGGCAGGGAAGTCCGGCGCGCGCGGGCGCAGCCTTCCGAAAGCTGCATTCGTCCGGCGCGGTCTTCCCCTTCCGCTTCGAGCTGTTTGCGATGATCGACGACTATCTGAAAGTGCTGTCGACCAAGGATGTGGTCCTGCCGCCCGGCTACCACGACGTGGTGCGCGAGGCGAGCAGCGTGCGCGAAGCATTGGTCACGCACCCGATCCAGCTTGCTGCCTGCCACTGCGATCCGCTCTGCGAAAACTTTCTCGATACCGGGGAGCGGATGTGGATCGTCGACTGGGAGTACTCCGGCATGAACGATCCGTTGTGGGATCTCGGCGACCTCTCGGTCGAAGGCAAGTTCGACGCCGGCCAGGATGAAGAGCTGATGCGCGCCTATTTCGGCGGCGAAGCAAGGCCGGCCGAGCGCGGCCGCGTCGTCATCTACAAGGCCATGTGCGACCTGCTCTGGACGTTGTGGGGGCTGATCCAGCTCGCCAACAACAACCCGGTCGACGATTTCCGCGCCTATGCGGACGGACGCTTCGCCCGCTGCAAGGCGCTGATGGAGATGCCCGAGTTTTCACGCCACCTCGCTGCTGTGCGAGAGGGGTGAGCGCAGGCCTGGATCCTAGTTGACGCCTTTCGGCACGTTTTCCGGCGGCACGACGGTCTCGACCACCTTCTGGCGATGGAAGATGAAGATGCCGGCGAGCACAACGATGGCCGAGCCGGCGAGTATCCGCGGGCTCGGCACATCGCCGAAGAAGACCAGGCCGAAGACAATGGCCCACAGCAGCAGGCTGTAATGCAGCGGCGCAAGCGTTGACGCCGGCGCCAGTTTCAGCGCCCGGGTGATCATCAGATGGGCGGCG
Organism: Mesorhizobium sp. M1A.F.Ca.IN.020.03.2.1; assembly: GCF_004023205.1. Classification (NCBI taxonomy): domain Bacteria; kingdom Pseudomonadati; phylum Pseudomonadota; class Alphaproteobacteria; order Hyphomicrobiales; family Phyllobacteriaceae; genus Mesorhizobium; species Mesorhizobium sp. M1A.F.Ca.IN.020.03.2.1. Next base: position 10,201 of record NZ_RZSV01000185.1, read on the forward strand.
CAGGAAACGATGCCGAGCAAAAGCATGGCGCCGAAATCGAGCGCCGACGGCGTGCGCCAGGCGCCGATCGCCAGCGCGCCGCCGACAATCAACGTGCCGATGGTCTGCCAGGTGACCAGCGTCGTGTCACTCGTTCCGCGCAAACGCCGGCCGAGAATGATGGCGAAGCCGAAGGCAATGCTGCCGATCAGCGCATAGGCCGATGACAACGAAAACGCGGCCGACGATGGCTTCAGGATGATCAGCACACCGCAGAAGCCGACCAGGATCGCCAGCCAGCGCCGCCAGCCGACCTTCTCGCCGAGCAGGAGATGCGAGAGCGCGGCGACATAGATCGGTCCGGCCATGTAGAAGCTCATCACGTCGGCGAGCGGCAGATAGACGACCGCGGCATAGAACAGCCCGGTATCGAGCGTGGTCGCCGCGACGCGCAGGACCTGCAGCACCGGCCTTTCCACCTGAAAAAGCTTGCCTGCGCCCTGGTTGGCGATCATCGGCCCAAGCACCAAGAAGGCGCCGATGGAGCGAACCAACACCACCTGACCGACCGAGAAGGAAGCGACCAGCCATTTGCCCATCGCGTCGTTGAGCGCGAACATGAAGTCGCCGGCCAGCATCAAGAGAATGCCGGCGAGCAGGACATTCTTGATCGTGAGATTGCGGGCGAGGAACTGGGCCATGCCCGGCTCCCTACTCGCAATCTGTCGCTTTGAGGAGGGAAATTCGGACGATCCGTAAGACCAGCGGCGGAAATCGGCTGGCGCTACGCGGATTTGTGCCTGCGGTTGACGTTCTCCGGCCGACCGGCGATCGACAGCCGCGTCTCCTGCCTGGTCCGTTCGGCCACCACCTTGCCCCTGGCGATGACACAGAGGCGCTCAGGGCGCAGGCGGACGGCCTCGATCGGATAGCCGGCGTCGAGCACGACAAGGCTCGCCCGCTTGCCGACGGTCAGACCGAGATGATCAAGCCCCATGATGGCGGCGTTGACGTTGGTGACCATGTCGAAGCAGCGCGCCATGTCGGCCGGGCTCGACATCTGCGCGACATGCAGGCCCATGAAGGCCACGTCGAGCATGTCCGCCGTGCCCAGCGAATACCACGGGTCGAGCACGCAGTCCTGGCCCCAGCCGACGCGGATGCCGAGCGCCAGCATCTCCTTCACCCGGGTGAGGCCACGCCGCTTGGGGAAAGTATCGTGGCGCCCCTGCAGCATGATGTTGATCAGCGGATTGGGGATCGCCGAGACGCCGGCCTCGGCGATCAGCGGCAACAGCTTCGAGACGTAGTAATTGTCCATGGAATGCATCGAGGTGAGGTGCGAGCCCGCCACCCTGCCCTGCAAGCCGAGGCGCTGCGTTTCATAGGCAAGCTGCTCGATGTGGCGCGAAAGCGGGTCGTCGGTCTCGTCGCAATGCATGTCGACCATCAGGCCGCGCTCCGCCGCGATCTCGCAGAGTTCCGTCAC
>NZ_RZSV01000186.1:0-11622 GCF_004023205.1 Mesorhizobium sp. M1A.F.Ca.IN.020.03.2.1
AAATCTTTCCACAGCCGCCGGGCACGCTGCCCGACCGCTATGGCGACGACGGCTTCGACCTAGCGGACTATGTCGAGCGGGCGAAGGACGGGGTGAGCCCGCTCGAGGCCATTCCCACCATGGAGGACGGGCTGAAGGGGCTGGAAGAGACAGGCCGCATCGACTTCGAGAACTGGCTTGACGCCAACCGCGTCGACGCGGTGGTGTTGCCGGCCGTCGCCGATGTCGGCCCGGCCGATGCGGATGTCAACGAGGCCTCCGCCGATCTTGCCTGGCGCAACGGCACCTGGGTCGCCAACGGCAATCTGGTCTGGCGCCATCTCGGCATCCCGACGGTGACGGTGCCGATGGGCACCATGGCCGACATCGGCATGCCGGTGGGCTTGACCTTCGCCGGCAAGGCCTATGACGACGTGGCGCTGCTGACGATGGCCGGCGGCTACGAGCGCGCCACCCAGCGCCGCACCGTCCCGCCACGCACGCCGCCGCTGGCCGATGATGTGTTTGAACGGAGCGAGGGCACATTGGGTCGCCCCAGCGAAGCGCTGCTTATGCTGGCCCTCACCGCCGAGACAATCCATGCCGGCGACACGGACGAGATCGCGATCGCGCTGGAGATCGACGCGGGCGAGGCCGGGCCGGATGCAGCCGTGAAAGTCCACGTCAACGGCGAACCGGTCGCCATGCAGGGAAGCGGCAACCGCCACACCGGCCGGGCCGTCGTGCCGGCTGCGACGCATCAGGGCTTCCACAGCGTCTGGCGCCGCGCCTACGGCTCGATCGTCACGGCGATCGTGAGGCTGCCGGATCGGCGAGTTGGCGGGGCTTATGTTGTGACCGGCGGGATTGGGTAGGGCGCTTATCTTCTCCCCTTGTGGGAGAAAGAGGATCGGCGGGTAGCGCCGAGACGGATGAGGGTGCTGGAAGAAGATTGAGCGCTCCGGCAGCGGTGCCGTGCCTGTAGGAGGCGGGCGTCCTTAATCTCAAACTAACCAGCGGAACAATAGAATACATCCATGAATTGGTGGATCGGACTTTGCTGGTCGGTTGGGACCCTTTGCTTTGCGGCGCTCGACTATCGGGCCCGGAAATCGGCCGGCAGGCGACATTCAGACTGGCTCTGGCGCCTGGCCATGTACTTTGCGGTGGGCGGCGGCCTTTTCGCGGCCATGGGATATGCGCCCATCGCCCTTTACCGCTTGGGTGAGTCCATCGTCGGTTTATACAATCATCCATCTGCACCGAAGATGCTGCTGGCTTTCGCAACTACTGCGGTCTGCGTAGTTCTCGCCCTGGAAATTCTTAAGGTAGCCGTTGGAACACTGCGCGAAGCCGGCAGTTCGCTGCCGGGTCGCCGCTCATTGGATGTTGCCTGGCGGATCGCTATTGCTCTCGTGTTGTTCGCCATAGCGGTGGGCCTCCTTGCTGGCAGCGTCTATGTTCTGAGGAACCGCTAGCAGAATGCTCTAGCTCGTACCCTGAATCCAAGCTGTGGCGAGCGGCGCCGAACTGTCGATCTGCCACAAGGGCGGGATCACGCTCCGCGTCCTTGACCCACCCCCCACCTCCGCTATCTTCGCGCCCATGCCAGATACCGCTCCCTCGGCCGCCGCTCCGCTGATCGTCATCGACCTGCAGACCGGCATGTTCGACGGCCGTTTCGATCCGCCGATCCATGATGCCGACGTCATTGCCGAGCGCGCGCGAAAATTGATCGATTGGGCGCGCAAAACCGGCCGCAAGGTGGCCTTCGTGCGTCATGACGGGCCGGCGGGGGATCCGCTGGCACCGGGCGCTTCCGGCTGGCCGGTATGGCCGCAGCTCGGCCAGGCGGCCGGCGAACCGACCTTCGGCAAGAGCGTCGGCAATGCCTTCTCCAACGCCGATCTCGGGCAGTGGGTCGCGGGGCAGGGCGTTCGCGACGTGGTGCTCATCGGCGCCCAGAGCGATTTCTGCGTTGCCGCCACGGTGAAAGGCGCTCTTGCCCAGGGCCTCGGCGTCACCGTCGTTTCGGATGCGCATTCGACGCTCGATTCCGAGGAGGAGAAAGCGCCGGACATCATCGTCCGGCACAACAAAGCCTTCGCCGAGCAGGGCGCGCGGCTGACGACGACCGCGGCGCTGATTGGGGGCTGAGGGCTTGGCTCCTCCTTCTTCCTTGTGGGAAGAACGTGTTGCCGAAGGCGACGGATGAGAAGGGAAAACCAACCCAAGGAGCGCTCATGCCAATCCCCTCCCTGCCTGCCGAAGGTGGCTGCCGCTGCGGCCGCGTGCGCCTCAGGATCTCCGCTAAGCCGCTGCTCACCATGGCCTGCCATTGCACCGGCTGCCAGAAGATGTCGTCGAGCGCTTATTCGCTGAGCGCCGCCATTCCCGCGGATGGCTTCGAGATCACCAAGGGCGAGCCGGTGATCGGCGGCCTGCACGGCGCTTCGAAACACTATTTCTGCGGCTACTGCATGAGCTGGATGTTCACCCGGCCGGAGGGGCTCGACTGGTTCGTCAACCTGCGCCCGACCATGCTGGACCACCCCGCCTGGTTCACGCCTTTCGTCGAGACCTGGACCAGCGAGAAGCTGCCATGGGCCGAGACGCCCGCCCTGCACAGCTACGCGGCCCTGCCGGCCTTCGAGGAATATGACGGGCTGGTCGCGGAATACGCCAAGTCCCAGGCCTGATGGCCCAAAACAAAACGGCGACCCGGGTCAGATCGCCGTTCAGTACAAGGTCGACGCGGCCGTTGGGGGCGACATTGTTGGGGATGTGCTTGGGCGTCCGCGTCGACCAAGGCGGCCTCGTACCGCAGCCTGGACTATGGCATGTTTTTCTCGTGCCGAAACTTCCGCGATAGCGGAATAGGCAGGGAGCAGGGACTTCCCCACCGCCGCTTGGAATTAAGGTTAACGGCGGCGCAGCCGATCGGGCACGCGCGATCTGCCAACCGCGGGTGACCGAGAACTTGGGCGAAACACTTTCTATCCCGATCCGCATTGACCTCTGCCGGCCGAGGGACGACGACTGATGCATCATTGCTGATGGATTGCATCTTGCCCCGCTTTCTCAACGCAAAACTCGCCGACGGCTCCCTGGCCGACCTCACCGTTGCCGACGGCCGCTTCAACGCCATCACGCCCGCCGCCAATGCCGCCGGCGCGGCGCCAGGCGCCGTCGATCTCGCCGGCCAGCTCGTGCTGCCGGCCTTCGTCGAGGGCCACATCCATCTCGACACCTCCTTCTATGGCGATGCCTGGCGCTCGCACATTCCCTGCACCAACGGCTTCGATGTGCGCGAGCGGGTCGCCTTCCAGATGCGGAACCTCGAGCAGGCCGCGCCGATGGAAGAGCGCGCGAAAAACCAGCTCGAGCTTTGCATCGGCAATGGCAGCCTTGCGATGCGCAGCCACGTCATGGTCGACGCCGCGGTCGGGCTGAAACATGTCGAGACGATCCTTGCCGTGCGCGAAAAATATCGCGAGCTGATCGACATCCAGCTCGTCGCCTTCCCGCAAAGCGGCATCCAGTCGTCGCCCGGCACCGCCGAGCTTCTGGACGAGGCTTTGAAGCTCGGCTGCGATCTGATCGGCGGGCTGGACCCGGCAAGCTTCGACCGCGATGTGAAGGGCCATCTCGACGTCGTCTTCGGCCTTGCCGAAAAACACGGCGCCGGAATCGATATCCACCTGCATGACGGCGGCACCCTCGGCCTGTTCGAGATCGAGGAGATCGCCGCGCGGACCACGGCACTGGGCATGCAAGGCAAAGTCGCTGTCAGCCACGCCTATGCGCTGGGCGACATTTCCGCCGACGCGCTGGCCGAAGCCGGCGAGCTGCTCGCCGCCTCCGGCGTCGCCATCATGACCAACGCGCCCGGCAACCATCCTTTCCCGCCGGTGGCGGCATTGCGCAAGGCGGGCGTCACGGTCTTTGCCGGCTCCGACAACATCCGCGATTCCTGGTGGCCCTACGGCGATGGCGACATGCTGAACCGCGCCAACATGATCGGCTACCGCTCCGGCTTCTACGAGGATCGCGAGCTGGAAGCCGCCTACGACGTGGTGAGCCATGCCGGCGCCAGGGCGCTAGGACTCGAAGGCTATGGCATCGCCGTCGGCGCCAAGGCCGATTTCGTCGCGCTCAGGGCCGAGCATGTGCCGGAAGCGGTGGTGGCCGTGCCGAAGGAGCGGACCGTGTATCGCGCGGGCAGGGAAGTGATCAGGGACGGGAAGGTGGTTGATCGGGCCGGCCTCACCGGCCTGCCATCTGCTTGACAGTCCGATAGCCGTACCGCATTTTCCGGCGAGGCAGGGGAGATTTCGCCATGAAAAAAGAATATTCGAAGCCGACGTTCGTCCGCAAAGGCCGGCTCTCGGCGCAGACCGCGCAGCAACTTCCTTCCGGTGGTACGGACTAACACCTGACGCCTATCTTGGCGGACAAGGCAATCAGCAATTGTGCGCCCGTTATTGCCGGCAGCGCCGCCTGTTGGCACTCGCCTCTAGTCTAGTGCCGCGACGTCGAAACCCAATTTAATTCGCACACAAATGTTTCAGGCCGCTCCGGCTTCGTGAAGCATTTCACCGTCTGCGCGCAATCGCCTGGTTACAGACGCACCTGAAAAGCGGCGCCCGGAGGGCGGCCGCCAGTTCTGCCGCTGCTTTGTGGAGGTTGCGATGTTTAAGAGCCTTAACCGAATTCGCGCCGCGTTCGCGCAGGCGAGCAGGCGCCGCAGGACGACGCGCGAGCTGAACGAACTGCCGCCGGAGATCCGCAAGGACATCGGATGGCCCGATACGGCCCGGGACGACGAGATTCGATTGCCGTTCTAATGCATTGTTGCCCAAAGTGCGGAGCGGTTTGGGGATAAGGGCATGCATAAGCAAAGCCTCGGCCTGCGGTGACGTGATGCCGGCAGCACGGGACGACGAACGCGCCGTCCCTGCTGCCTGGCCAGGCCGTCAGCCGGCGGGCTTGTAGGCCCCGGCAGCCTTGTTGGCGACCTCGAGCACCGCCTTCATGTCGAGTTCTTCGAGGACGACCAGCTCGCTCAACGAGCCGCTCGCGCGCACGGCAAGGGCCATGCCCATCCCGGCGACCTGATCCGGCACCTCGCCATTGACGACGACGTCGTAAATGCCGCGCGTGAACATGACGCTGCTCATCCTGCCGCCGACGCTTTCAAAGAGCGCCTGGATTGCAGCTTCGCGGTTCGATCCCTGCATCAGCCCTTTGGCGGCATGGGGTTCGTAACTTGCCAGTATGGTGACCTTCATGGCTATCTCCTCCAAATATCATTGCCTCAGGCTGCTCAATGGTTTGAGCAGCCGAGGTGATTGTTGTTTCACTGACATTTGACTTGGTCACGGACCGCCCGGGCACCATGGCCAACAGGCGGTTCAGCCGGAGCACGGCTTCGGCTTGCGACAATATGCGCCTATTCTAATATTACGACAATCCCGCGATGAGCGGACCGCCGTCGTGTCAGATATCTCCGTCAGGATATGTGGGTCAAATGTCGTCGGAGCGATGCGCCATGGCCGTTTTGTGTATTCACGCGACGGACGTGGCCTGATAATAGGTCAACGAAGCTGACCTAAATGCTAAGACCCTGAACGAAGCACTGCGGGAGGTGCGCTTTGACCGTGTTGAACCTTCTGGCCTCGCGCTCCTCGCGCATGAAGGCCTCGGAAATCCGCGAGCTCCTGAAGCTGCTCGATCAGCCCGACATCATCTCGTTCGCCGGCGGTATTCCCGATGCCTCGCTGTTTCCGGCCGAGGCCATCGGCGACGCCTATCAGGCCGTGCTCGGCGGCGCGGAAGCGGGGGCCGCGCTGCAATACCAGGTCAGCGAAGGTTTCCTGCCGCTGCGCAAATGGCTGGCCGGCTATATGGGCGGACTCGGCATCCGATGCGACGAGGGCAACATCTTCATCACCTCCGGCTCGCAGCAGGCGCTCGACTATCTTGGCAAGCTGTTTCTGTCGCCGGGCGATACCGCGCTGGTCACCTGGCCGACCTATCTCGGCGCGCTGCAGGCCTTCAACGCCTACGAGCCGCGTTACGACCGGCTGAACATTGCCGGCGGCAACATGACGCCGGAGGCCTATCGCGCGGCAGCCGCGGGCAACGGCGGCAAGGTGAAATTCGCCTATCTGGTGCCGGATTTCGCCAACCCGACTGGCAACACGCTGGATAGCAAGCAGCGCGAGGCGGTGCTCGACCTCGCCGGCGAGCTCGACATCGCCGTCATCGAGGACGCCGCCTATCGGGCGCTGCGGTATGACGGCGAGGCGGTGCCGCCGATCCTGGCGCTGGATTGTGCCCGCTCGGGCGGCATCGACAATGCCCGCACGCTCTTTTGCGGCTCCTTCTCCAAGATCCTGTCGCCAGGCATGCGCGTCGGCTGGGTCTGCGCGCCGCGCCATGTGGTGGAAAAGCTGGTGCTGATGAAACAGGCCTCCGATCTGCACAGCCCGTCGATCAACCAGATGGTCATGCATCGCGTTGCCGAGACCATCTTCGACGCCCAGGTGGAGAAGCTGATCGGTGCCTATCGCCGTCGCCGCGACGCGCTGCTCGGCGCGCTCGAGGAAAACATGCCGGACGGCATTTCCTGGAGCCGGCCGGAAGGCGGCATGTTCGTCTGGCTGACGCTGCCCGAAGGCACTGACGCCACCGCGTTGCTGGCGCGTTCGGTAAAAGAGGCGCGCGTCGCCTTCGTGCCGGGCAACGCCTTTTACGCCGACGGCACTGGCCGCAACACGCTGCGCATGTCCTTCACGCTGGCCGACGACCGCGCGGTGGGCGAGGGCGTGCCGCGATTGGCGAAGCTGCTGAGGTAGCCAATTCCCTCAAAGAGAGATCGACAGCCGGCTATCACCTCCTTCTCGCGCAGGCGTGATTGGTAGTGCGCAGCCGTGATTATAGCCCCGCCGATTCTTCGGCTAGGGTCGCGGCCGATCCAACACCCCCTGGATCGGCAGGCAGCGAAGTCCCACCTTCAAGGCCTCAACGAAAGAGCCCCGACGGCTTCCACCGGCGGGGCTTTTTTGTGTCGGCGATCCGGCGCGAATCGAAACCGCCCTACTTGTTGCAGTTCTGCATGTTCGAGGTCGTATTGCCGCTGGCCGTGTTGTTGTCGGTATCGTTGGCGCCCGTATCCTTGCAGCGATCCTGCATGCCGGCCGGCTGGTTCGTCGAATTCGTGGAATTCATGGAATTCGTGGAATTCGTGGTGGTCGTATCCGTGCCAGGGGTTGTCGGCGTGGTGACCGTGGCACCGCCCGTCGCACTGCCCGAGGCGCCGCCAGTCGTGCCCGAGACGCCGCCCGAAACGCTGCCGCTGGCGTCGCCGCTCGCGCCGGCTGTCTGAGCCATGGCGCCCGAGGTCGCGAGCGCCAGGGTAAGAACGGAAGCTGCGAGAATCTTCTTCATCATCAGGAAATCTCCATTGGTTTGCATCGTTGACTAAGTTTCCAACGGAGCTTTCCAGGGGATGTTCCGGCTGAAAAAATTCGTGAAGAACCGCATAGCTCTGTTTTTCTGAGCCAACAGCCAGATCGCGTGGCGGCACTTTCAGGAAGGGCCGGCAAGGACAAATCTGTCGCCCGGGTTGGCGAGAGGGGGGATAGTATACACGCATCGCCGCGCGTGACACTGGTCATCCGCAGTGCTCCGGATCCTCTCCTTGTAAGGGAGATCGGCAGCTCCGGCGCCTGCCGACCCGTCACGCAAAGTTGCTCGGCTCCGGCGCGCCTTTCGGATAGACTTTGGGCAATCCAAGTAGAAGGAGTGAAGCCATGACTTCGCGCCTCAGCCTGATTGGACTTGCCTTCGCTGCCTTCGCCACTCAGGCATTCGCCTTCGAGATCTCCAGCCCGTCGGTTTCCAACGACAAGTGGGACGCAAAATATCTCGGCGACAAGCCCGGATGCGGCGGCAAGAGCGTCTCGATCGCGCTTGCCTGGAAGGATCCGCCGGCGGGCACCAGGAGCTACGCGCTCACCATGTTCGATCCCGACGCCAACGACGGCAAGGGGTTCTGGCATTGGCTTGCCTGGAACATCCCGGCAAGCGCCAAGGGCCTCGCCGAAGGCGCCAGCTCCAAAGGCGGCAAGCGCCTGCCGAAGGGCACGGTGTCCGGCATGGGCGGCGTCGGTCGCACCGGCTATTTCGGCCCATGTCCGCCGCCCGGCAGCGGCACGCACCACTATGTCTTCACGATCTATGCGCTGAGTGAGGCGAAGCTGCGCACGCCGGAAAATCCGTCGCCCGAAATGGTGTCGGTCGCGGCGAAGAGCCAGGCGCTGGCGGAGGCCAGTGTGACGTATACCTACGGGAGGTAGCTGATCTCCCCCCTCGAGGGGGGAGATGGCCGGCAGGCCAAAGCGGGTCGATGCGCGTAGCGCCGACGCCCGAAGAACAATAAGAGGGCAAGTTGGCGCATCATGCGCGCCGACCCTCTCTGTCGCCTTCGGCGACATCTCCCCCGCAAGGGGAGATCAGCAGCTCACTCCGCCGCTTGCAACCTGTCCTGCGTCTTCGTCTCGAAATCGCTGGCGTCGTGGCGCTCGTGCAGCTGGGAGGCCGGATCGCCGGAGATGCGGTTGACCATGCGGCCGCGCCTTACCGCAGGCCTGGCGTCGATCGCGTCGGCCCAGCGCTGCACGTGCTTGTATTCATGCACGGCGAGGAACTGCGCGGCATCGTTGTAGCTGCGGCCTTTGGCGAGCCCGCCATACCAGGGCCAGACCGCCATGTCGGCGATGGTGTAATCCGGCCCGGCGAGATACTCGCTTTCCGCCAGCCGCCGATCCAGCACGTCCATCTGCCGCTTGGTTTCCATGGCGAAGCGGTCGATGGCGTATTCGATCTTTTCCGGCGCATAGGCGTAGAAATGCCCGAAGCCGCCGCCGAGATAGGGCGCCGAGCCCATCTGCCAGAACAGCCACGAGAAGGTTTCGGCCCGCGCTGCACGCTCCGTCGGCAGAAACTCGCCGAATTTTTCCGCCAGATAGGTGAGGATCGAGCCCGACTCGAACACGCGCACCGGCTTCGGCTCGCTGCGGTCCATCAGCGCCGGGATCTTGGAGTTCGGATTGACCTCGACGAAGCCCGAGCCGAACTGGTCGCCGTCATTGATGCGAATCAGCCAGGCGTCGTATTCGGCGCCCTTGTGGCCGCGCGCCAGCAACTCCTCCAGCATGATCGTCACCTTCTGGCCGTTGGGCGTGGCCAGCGAATAGAGCTGAAGCGGATGCTTGCCGACAGGCAATTCCTTCTCGTGCGTCGGCCCGGCGACTGGCCGGTTGATGGAGGCGAAGGTGCCGCCATTCGGCTTGTTCCAGGTCCAGACTTTCGGCGGGTTGTACTGGTTCATCTCGGGAGGCCTTGTTGCTGTGAGCGGGATGCGGGGTTCGTTGGCGCAAGATTTAGGTGCGGTTGCGCGGGCGTCAAAGAAAAAAGTTCAAATTTCGTTGAACTAACGCTTGGGCCAGCAGCGCCCCGCCTTCTCCGTCAGGGACAGATGCCCTTGCACCGCGTCCCTTTGGCCATACTTATAGAAAAAGACCCGTAATTCAGGATCGACGATGACCATCGAAAAAATCTCGCGCTCCGTCGTGGCCGTGCGCGCCACGGTTCCGGACGACGCCTTCACCGCCAATGCGCTGGGCACGCGCCGTGAGGGCAGCGGCGTGGTGATCCGCGACAGCGGGCTGGTTCTCACCATCGGCTATCTCGTCACCGAGGCCGAGGAGGTCTGGCTGACCGACCAGGACGGCCGCGTGGTTGCGGCGCATGCGCTGGCCTATGACCAGGAGACCGGCTTCGGCCTGGTGCAGGCGCTGGCGCCGCTCGGCCTGCCGGCGGTCAAGTTTGGCAACGCCAGGAAGGCCAATATCGGCGACGCCGTGACGCTTGCCGACGGCATCGGCCAGCAGGTCGACGCCCACATCGTCACCAAGCAGGAATTCGCCGGCTATTGGGAATATCTCATCGACGAGGCGATCTTCACCGCGCCGGCGCATCCGTCGTGGGGTGGTGCTGCGCTGTTCGACCGTGACGGCAAGCTGCTCGGCGTCGGCTCGCTGCGCCTGCAGATGAGCCGCGCCGGCGAGGTTGCCGACATCAACATGATCGTGCCGATCGACCTTCTGACGCCGATCCTCGACGATCTGGTCAAGCGCGGCCAGGTCGCCAAGCCGCCGCGCCCGTGGCTCGGCGCCTTCTCGGCGGAGTCGAACGGCATGGTGGTGGTGATGAGCGTCGCCGAAGGTGGTCCCGCGGCAAAGGCTGGCCTTCGCCAAGGCGACATCATCTCCGACGTGCGCGACGGCGAGGTTGACGGTCTCGCCGACTTCTATCGAAAACTCTGGCAGAACCCGGCCGGCGCGGAAATTCCGTTGCGCGTCGTGCGCGACGGCCGTGAGACCTGGCTTCGCGTAAAATCGGCCGACCGCAACTCCTTCCTCAAGAAGCCGCAGCTGCAGTAACGTGCATCCAAGGCTGCTGAAGACCTTTCTCGCGGTCGCGCGCACACGCAACGTCACGCGCGCGGCGGGCGAGCTCAATCTCGCGCAGTCGAGCGTCAGCGACCAGATCCAGTCGCTCGAGGCCGAGCTGGGCGCGACGCTGTTCACACGGTCGCGGCAAGGGCTGGACCTGACCCCGGCCGGCGAGGCGCTGCAAGCTTACGCCGAGGAATTGCTGGCGCTCGCCGACGACGCCCGGGCCGCCATCGATGCCACCAAGGCCGAGACGGCCGGCAGCCTGTCGATCGGCGCGCTCGAGACGATCGCTTCGGCAAAACTTCCCGGCTGGCTCGCCGATTTCCAGGCCGTTCATCCCGACATCAACATCAGGCTGAAAATCGCAGGCAGCGGCGAGTTGCGCCGCAGGCTGGGAGAGGGCGGGATCGACGTCGCCTTCTGCTTCGACAGACCGGGCGCCAGCGAGCCCGACGAGCGCTTCGCCAGGCGCCCCGTCGCGGCCGAGCCACTGGTGCTGATCGCGCCGCCGGGCGAGAACCGGGCGGATGTCGATCTGGGGGAGCTTGCCGAAAAGCGCTTCGTCGCCACCGAAACCGGATGCGTCTACCGCGCCATGGTCGACACGGCCTTCACCGAGGCGGGCCTCGGCGGACCGAAGCTCGCGGCCGAGGCTGGCAGCATTGACGCCATCGCCGGCCTGGTGGCGGCCGGCGCCGGCTTCGGCCTTGTGCCGCGGCTGGCGGTCGCCGCGGCGCTCGATCGCGGCGAGGTGGCCGAGATCGCATGGCCGGGCCCGATCCGCTCGGCGGAGCTGGTCATGATCTGGCGGCGCCGGCGCGTCCAGCCGCCGGCGCTGAAGCTCTTGCTCGCGGCGATGGGCGAAAACTTCGCGCTCGTCAGACCAGCCGCTGCCCGCCCTCGACATGCAGCGTCGTTCCCGTCGTAAAGCCGTTGCCCATCAGGAAGCGGATCGCGTCCGCAATGTCTTCCGGCCGTCCGACCCGTCCCGCCGGCAGGCGCTTCGCCATCGCGGCAAGCGTCTCGTCCTTCGCATCGCCGGCAACGAATTGCCAGATCGGCGTGTCGACCCAGCCGGGCGAGACGGCATTGACGCGGATCGGCGCCAGCTCGATGG
>NZ_RZSV01000187.1:0-11548 GCF_004023205.1 Mesorhizobium sp. M1A.F.Ca.IN.020.03.2.1
GCGGGAGGACTGTTCGGCAGCGATGCGTCCCTTTTCCAACAGCGTCACCGAGATGTTGCGCCGCGCAAGAAAAAGCGCTGTCGCAACGCCGATAACGCCGCCGCCGATAATGACCACGTCAGCGCTTTTTGGGGGCGGGCCGGGAAATTGAATCGGATCTGCTTCGGAGAACGGGAAAGTAGGCAAGGGGAGAATCCTGAAAAGGCTGCGTCAGCTATGGCCCACCGGCAGCCAACCTTTCTTGAGGCAGTTCAGGGGGAAGGTGGAGCACAGGCGCCTGACGAGCGGCTCCCGTAGTCGCCCATTCAGACGCGGTGGATCGCGAATGTTGGCCGTAGCGAATACAAAAAGTTGAAACTCTCCGGAAAATGAAAGTTCAAGCTTTTGAAGAGCAGGGCCTAAACCCTTGAAAGACTGGCGCGAGTGACGGGGCTCGAACCCGCGACCTCCGGCGTGACAGGCCGAAGGGAAAACCTTTGCGGCCAATGAGTTCAGAGTTTCCCACATGTTTCGTGCGGGTGTGGACAAACCGCGAAACTTTGAACTCTATCCGGCCCGGCGGCCTATCTGCTGCCGCCACTGCTCACGCTCACGAGGCCATTCCGAATGCGGGTTGCTAAGCGTCAGGTGGATGAAGCCGACGCGCTTATCGTCGCGGCCGGCGGCACGGCATTTCGGACAGTAGAAATGGCGCTGCAGATTCTGTGCAAGGCAGGAATGGTCGAAGCCGATTCGGTGGCCGAGCGCCACGAGGTTGACGCGGCTCGACTGGCCGCAGCCGGTGTTGAGGCAGTTAGCCGTCATCTCGTGACCAAGCGCCAGCATCTTGCCGATAGTGTCGATCGAGAGGGGGTAGGTGATCTCTGGCAGCTTGAACATCAGCCGGATATATGAGTTCCGCGGAATCTTACAACGGTCCAGAGATGATCAACCCAGCGCACGAAGCCTACCCCGAGGAAGCCCGGCTCATCGGGCTCATGGTGATCGGCTATAGCGAACTCGACATTAGCTTGTGTCTGGTTGGGGGTCTCGCTCTTGGCCACAAATGGGCCGTGCTGGACGCGCTCCACACGATCAAAGACGAGGGCACTCGGCTCGATGTCGTAGGGCGGCTGGTCCGCCATATCATGGTCGAGAAGACGCTTGAGCCCAAGTTCGGAGAGACGATCGGCGCGATGCGCTATTGCAAGACCGTCCGGAACCAATACGCGCATGCACAGTGGGCCAATTTCGACGGCATGCTCAGGTTCACCAGCACCAGGGATATCCATTGGCGCCCGGATGGCGGCCCAACAGAGTGGAAGGCAGTCGACCCAGTGATCCTCAGGGCGCAAGAGGCCTATTTCGAATATACAAGGAAGTGTTTGTTGTGGCTGACCTTCGCCTTAGAACACCCTGGCAAGGCAATCCGATGGCCAGAGCACATGGAACAGCCCCCAAAGCAATGGATTGGGGCGGTCTAGCCCTCGGAGAACCCTTGCACCGTCGCGTGACGCAGCTTGTGCTCGCCGCGCAGGAAACGCACCTTGGCCTTGATCCCGGGCTTGACCCAATCGACATCGCCGCCGGCGACTGCGGTGGGCACCGGCCGCGGCGGCTTGCCCGATTTGCCCTGCTGCACGCGCTGCCAGAGCCTCTCGCGCAGGCCTGCCGGCAGCGTGACGGCTGCGGCGCCCGCGTAGCGGCCGTCACGCGCCATGAGGGCGGCTGCCGGCTTGCCGGGCTCTCGTTTGATGCCGAGCAGCTCGAAGTCGCCGACCTCCCAGCACTTGGTTTTGACCCAGAAATCCTGCTTGCCACTGCGATAGCTGCTGGTCCGCCGTTTCGACACCATGCCCTCGAGGCCCATTTTCTCGACGGCCTCGAAGAAGGCAGCCCCGTTGCCCTCGACATGGTCGGAATACTGGATGATGCCCTTGGCCGGCTTGATCAGGTTCCAGAGCTTCGCCTTGCGCTCGATCAGCGGGAGAACCCGAACGTGCTCGCCGTCGAGGTAGAGGAGATCGAAGGCGACGAAGGCGAGCAGCTCGGCATTCCAAGTCATGCGCGAATGCATCTCGTGGAAGTTCGGGCGCCCGTCGGGATCTGGCGCGATCATCTCACCGTCGATGATAAACGACTCGGCCGGCAGCTTTTCGGCCGCGTTGACGATCGGCCAGTAGCGCTGCGACCAGTCGTGGCCGTTGCGGGAGAACGCCCGCACGCCGGCCCAATCGCGGATCAGCTGGGTACGGAAGCCGTCGTATTTGATCTCGTGCAGCCAGTCGTCGCTGACCGGTGGCGTCTCGACCTGAATAGGCTCCAGCGGCTTGACGAACTTCAGCCGCTCTCTGACGTTACGCATGCACTCGCTACTCCGCAACCGAGATTCAAGCTGCAGGGCAGGGGATCGGTTCCGGGTATTTTAGCGAAATCCGCTTGAAATGACGCTTGAAATGAAAAAAGAGCCCGCTGCCGAAGCAGCGGGCAGGGATGCGAGGAGTGAACCGGGATGCGTTCACACGTCTCAGGCAACGCGAGGATCATGCAGGTCAGCACCTCACCGGGACCTTAAGCAGTCCGGTAGACTTTTACCGAACCGCGGCCGAGCCTGTGGATAACCAGATCAGGGGGCGAAACCACCTTTCACCATGAAGGTGACGATCGCCATGATGATGCCGGCGATGATGATCCACATGACGCGCGAGATGTCGCTCGAGATCTTGTCGACCTTCTCCTCGACGCTGTCGATCTTGTCTTCCATCTGCTTGCCCATGTCCCCGATCTTCGCGTCCATGTTTTTCCACCGTTCATCGTGACGCGCGCTCTCGATATCGCGCTGGACGCGCCAGTTCTCGAGAGCGACCACGCGAGCCCGAAGATCGCCGGTATCCATGTGTTCGTCCGCCATTGTTTCAGTCAGCCTTCTCAATGCACTGTCGATTGCTATGGTTTCCAGCCGCAAAGACGCCGGCCCTTCCGGTTGTGGGCCAGGATCGCCGCGACAGTGGCGTCCGAAAGGGTTGCCACCTCTGCTTTCGTCGGCCGAATCGGGTGCTCGACGGCACAGAATGAGCCGCCGGTCGTGGTGCAGGCCGAGAGGCCAACCAGCAGCGGGACGGCCCAAACTTGGAGCTTTCGCCTCATGACTTGGACCATTTGCCCAGCTCCGTTCTGTTGGCGTCTGGCGCGCGGCCGGCGACGGCGTCATCGATCTTCTGCGCCTCGCTGGCCGCTTCAGCTTGATCGGCCGCCTGCTTGTTGCGCTCCGCTTGCGCGCCTGAGAGCCGCCCTTTGAACCAGGCGGCGACGACCGCGATGACGGCTGCACCGATCGCCAGCACGGTCGGATTGGTGAAAAGCCATGCGAAAAGGGCGCTCATGCGAAATGCCTCATGACGAAATAGGCCACCGTGCCGGCCACGATGGCGGCGACGACCGGGAGCCAAGGGCGGATGACGTCGGCGAACAGCTGCTCCATGATCAGTGCTCCCAGCCGAACTTGCGCGCCGCCCAATGCCAGGCTTCAGCGACGCCCCCGATGACGACGCCCAGACCGGCTTCGATCAGCATCTGAATGTCGGGATCGGTCGAGAATGCGGAGGCGTCATCCGAGCCGATCAGGCCCCGGGTGACGAGGATGGCGGCGGCATACCGAAGCATGATGCGGACGATGACAGCGGTCATTGGAAGAACCCTTGGATGAAGGTGACGACGTGATGCCACCAGCCGGACACGGCCATGGCGGCGAGGGCGAGAAGGGCTGCGATGCCGGCGGCGCGGCTGGCAGGCTTGGGCGGCTTGCTGGCGGCCACAGGAGGGGCGGACGGCACGACCGGTGGTTTCGGCGCCGGGACGGGCTGCGCCGGTGCTGGCGCCGCTGGCTGGCCGGTCTGCGCCGTCATCTTCAGCGCTTCCGTCCGGACCGAGGCAACGCGCGCGGACCAGCCCTTGCCGAAGGTCGGCCAGGTCGGCAGCTTTTCGAGGAAGGCGAGGCGCGCGTCGCAGACGTGGTCGATCACGAAGCCGGCAGGCTTGGCAGCCGCCGCGGCAAGCGTCGCGGGGCCGATCGCGCCATCCTGAGCCACGCCGAGCACCGCCTGCAGATACCGCGCCGCCCGATCGGGCCCGCTATTCACGGCGAAATCGAAGACGGCGTAGTCAATGCCGTCGGGAAGAGCGGAGCCGGCGATCGCGTCCCAGTAGAACTTCCGGTAGACGACTGCGAGCTGCGCATCGGTGATGTTGCGCAGATCGTCTTTGGTCGCGTTGGCTTGGACGTAGCGGCGAAAATTGGCGAGCGTGACGCCCTTCATGGTGGCGCCCCCAGGATCCGCCGGATTGTCCGACCAGCCGCCCTCTGTTTTGAGGACGAGCGAAAGCGCCCGCTGGAAATTGCGGTCCATGTTAGCCTCTTGTGTCGTGGATAAGAAAAAGGCCCGCCGAAGCGAGCCTTTGTTGTAGCGCCTACTTGATCAGCATGACCGGGGGGTCAACCTTGGCCTTCTCGATGACCACCATGCTGTCGTGAACGTGAACCGCGGGGACCTTGGTATGCAGGTCCATGTCCACCATCGCGTTGTCGATCGGGTAATACCATTTGTGCAGGCAGTCGATGATGTCCTTGACAACCTCGATGAACGTTCCCGGCCGGCGTAGGCCCCCCTGCCAGTCATCCCAATACGACGTGTGCAGGTCCTCGCAGATATAAAGGCCACCATCCGAAAGCAGCGGGAATAGCGTGCGGAAGCTCGCAAGTTGGTGCTCAGCTATGTGGCTGCCATCATCAACGACGATATCGAGACCGCCCATCTCCGAAACGACCGAGGCGAGGAATTCAGGATCGGCCTGGCTCCCGACGCGCCCATGGCAACCAATCCCCAGCGCGTTCACCTTATCGATACTGCTGTCACTGATGTCGATGCCGTATAGAACGGCCCGGTCGCCAAAATAGGGGCGCCAGACGTTGAATGATCCGCCATCCGCGACGCCGATTTCAAGGAAGCGGACCGGCAAGTCTCGATAGGCGGATAAGTATCGGTCGTAGATGTCGAGGTAATGCAGCCATTTCATTGATGGCGCGGTTGAGGTCCTGGCAAAGTACAGATCAGCCAGTGGCGAGCGCGTCTTTTTAGAGAGCTCTGATATTTCTGCCGCGTCACGAACGATTCTGAACTGTTCCGTCATAATGACGCTGCTCCCGAAACCTAAGGCCAAAGTGGCTAGCAAGTTTCGGGAAGAAATACTAGTTGCGCCGTGCTGGCACTTTGAACGTCCGGGTGAGTGCCTACACGGCCGAGAACGATGCTTCAACTCGAGCCGGACGGCCAAAGTTGCTGACGCGTCTCTCAAACCCGAAATACGTTACCGCAGCAGCCGTGATGGTCACGCTCAGAACGGTCGTTATCGTCGTGATCACGACGAGCCAAGCCGGCTTTCCGGCCATGTGTTGAGCCACCGTCCTACCAAGCGTCGCAATCACGAACGGATGGATTAGATATACGCCGTAGCTGACCGTGCCGATGAATATGGTGGCCCGGTTCACCAGTGCGGGGAAAGGGAAGACCGCAAAGGCCAGCACCAAAGGCATTAGCAAGAGCCCTATGATGTTCTCGCGGGCGTACCAGCCCATGAAGGTCAATGCATGGCGGTCGACCATCGCCAGGACGGACAAAGCGAGCATCACCGACGCCATCAAAAGCAAAGCCAACGTGCGGCGCTCCGAAACGGTGTTGCGTGCCACTCGCTCGAAGATGTGGAATAGAAGGATCCCGCCGACAAAATAGGGGCCTTGAACGACGAAGAAATGCCACCCGAAGCGGTCAGGCACCGACGCCATCAACACCGCAGCCGCGGCCGCAATCACTGTTGATGCCACGAGGCCAGCGGCGCCCGAACGCACATCTCGCAGGACCAACAGCAGCAACGGGAAGAAAACATAAAACAGCATCTCGACCCCGAGCGACCATCCGGCGGCAACCAGACTGCCATCTTTCCCCGGCAGCAAATTGAACGCGAAAACAACGTTCAGAACGACGTCTTCAATGCTGGGGTAGGACGACGTGTAGAAGGTCCACACCGTCGCCATGACGTAAAATAGCGGTGCGATCCGAAAATAGCGCCGCCAGTAGAATTCGCGGACACCGCGCCAAGAACTTAGGCTCGCCGAATAGCCGGCGCATAAGGCGAACGCCGAAATGGTGAAGAACAACGGCACCGCGATGTGCAACTGCATGAACCATTCCGGTGGCCTGCCGTTGCTAAGGTCGAGGAGCACGACGCTGTGGAAAATGGCGACAGAAACGGCCGCCATGCCCCGTAACGAATCCAACCCGTCAAGTCTCGGCCGCATACCGGCACCTCTAGAGCAGCGGCAAGCCCAGATCAACTGCCCACTCGATAGAGAATGGTGCCGTTAATGGCAGAGCCGTTGGCAAAATTGGTATCGGCCAACGCCACCGATGCCGTGGCTGAGTTGGTGTTCAGCGCGACGGTGTTGCTGTTGTTGGTGGTCTGCCCGAGAATGCCCCCGGAAAGCCCCGACATGCCCGAATAGGAATCAATGAAACAGCCGCCGAACTGGGCTGCGGACGTGTACGGCAGGCCAGTCAAGAGCACCGCCCCCGTCGAAGACCCCTTCGCGTTGATGGTGATGCGGAAGTGCAACAGGACTGTGCGTCCGATCCGTTGATACCAGCCTGATTGCGTGGTGTAAGTCAGACCCGTCGTGCCGCCGCCGAACGATAGGCCCGGTGTCCATGTGTTTTCCTCGTACCAGTCGAGCTTGGTGGGATCGCTGGAATCGTAGTTGGTGATCTGGAGTGGAGGGACGCGATTGAACGGAGCTTCCGTCGCAATCACTCCCGAATACCCCGAGCCGGTGAACTCGAAGAATATCTCCGCGCCATTGATGATCTGGGGGATCGCGAACGCGTCTACCCCTGTGAAGATCGCCTTGTTCTGCCTCGAATACTGGCCGTCCGCATAGATCAGCGGCGTTCCGTCCGCGCAGTAGGGATGGAACAGGTCGAAGACGTTGCCCTCGACAATCTTGCCCGAGGCGGCATTGCCATCGAGGTAGAGATTGGAGCCGGTACCACCGGCCAGCCTGCTCGTTGCCATGCGCGTGAGCACTGAGGTGTCGATCGCGGAGAACTGGAAGCCCGTATTATTCTTGTGGGTGACGTGGATGTTGTCGAACACGCAATTGGTGGTGTTCTGTCCGCCTGTCGTACCGAGGGTATTGTTGTAGATGCCGAACCCAGAATTCGATGTCGCGATGGCGATGTCGCGGAACGAGCAGTTATGGATGCAGTTTATCGGCGAGAACGCGTTGACGTTCGAAGTGAGGTTGAGCCCCGCAGCTGAGGCATTGTCCCGAACATTATGGATCTTGATCCTTTCGACCGTTGCGTTATCGATCGTCTTGACCTGCAGGCCGTAGTTAGCGGCCGCGCCGCAGTCGATCTGGACGTTTTGCAGCGCGCCACCATGCATGTCTACGCCAGCGGTCTGGCTGCCCAGGATAACCACGATGCCGCCAGTTGCGCCGATCCATTTCAGGGCGGCGCCGGTCGTTGTAGACGCGTTGAAGGTCCCGCCGGGGCGATCCGGTGGCCCGCTCAAAGCTTGCCCGTCTGTGCTGATGTTGATGGTGCTGCCGACCGCGTAGACCAGATTGTCCAGCGCCACAACGCCGGCGACAGTGAGGGCGGCGTTGATGGCCGCAGCATCGTCAGTCGAGCCGTCTCCGACTGCTCCAAACCATTTGGCGAACGCTGGCGACGCATACACGCGCACCCACGCGCCGGAGCTCGACGCGATGGCCGTCGCCTTCACGTAGATGCCCTGTAGAGTATCGGCCGCGATCTGGGTCGAAAAGTTGCCGGATGTCCAGACGAAGGTGCCCGCTCGCCCCGTCTGGGTCACGATGGCAACTGTGTCCTTCGTGGTATCGAGCGCCTGAAGGGCGGCGATGTTGGCCACGTAGACGGGCACCGTGAGATTAAGCCGCGCCGTGCCTACATCGCCGGCATTCGTGCCGCCATTGGCGATCGGCAGGAGGCCAGTGACGCCCGAGGTGAGCGGTAGGCCGGTGACGTTCGTCATCACGCCCGAAGCCGGGGTGCCAAGCGCTGGCGTCGTCAGCGTCGGCGAGGTGAGCGTCTTGTTGGTAAGGGTTTGCGCCGTGTTCTTGTCGACCGTGACGGTCGTGTCGATGGCGAACTGGGTCCCGGTGAGCGAAAGACCGTTGCCAGCGGTATAGGTGCCTGTGCCGGCGACCTGAGCAAAGGTGATCGGGTTTGTACCGATCACCGGCTGCTCGGTGCCGTTCTGCTGCCAGGTCGTGGCGGCAAGGGTAGCGCCAGCGCTGACAAAGGTGTTGTCGCCGAGGTTAATCTCGGTCGACTGGTCGTAATAGGTGGCCCGGGTGAGCACGAACGGCGCACCGGCGCTGCCGGTCGCCGTGACGGTGTAAATGCCGTTCTGGAAGGTCGAAGCTTGGTTCTTGATCAGGAGGACATCGTTGACCGAAACCGCGGTGCCGTCGATCGAGAGCGCGCCGTTGGCGGTCGCTGTCAGCGTGGCGCCGACCCCCGAGGTGCCGTTGGCATAGGTGACGGATGGCAGGGCGGCCGTGGTGGCGTATTTGGATGCTGGGATGGTGGTCGTGGCATTGACGGCGGCCTGCACGAAAGCGGTCGTGGCGAGTTTGGTGGAGCTATCGCCGAGCGCCTGGGTGACGGCCGTCGACGCCGATGCGAGCGATATGGTTGGCGACGTGCCGAAGACGAGGGAACCGGAGCCCGTCTCGTCGGTCACCGCAGCCGCGAGTTGAGCGCTCGTGCCGCCGGCGAGGAATGCAGCCATGTTGGTGGCAAGGCCGGAGATACCGGTCGACACCGGCAGGCCTGTCGCATTGGTCAGGACCGCGGCTGAGGGCGTCCCTAGATTTGGCGTCACCAGCGCCGGAGACGTGGCGAAAACCAGTGACCCGGAGCCGGTTTCATCCGTGACAGCCGCCGCGAGCTGGGCGCTGGTCCCTCCGGCCAGGAATGCGGATATGCCCGTCGCAAAGCCGGAAATGCCGGTGGTGACAGGCAGTCCCGTGGCGTTGGTGAGCACGCCAGCTGACGGCGTGCCGAGATTGCCGTTTTGGAAATAGAGCGATCCCGTGCCGCTCTCATCGGTCATCAGCGCCCGAAGATTTGCGCTCGAGGGGATCGCGGTGAACGCGTCGAAGCCGGCAGCGCGCGTGATCGCTGCCCACGAGGTCAGGTTGGCCGAAAGCGGCTGATAGGTGCCGGTGATGTCGATGTTGCCGGCCGACTGGATCCGGCCCTTTTGGTCGACGGTGAACTGCGCGATTGCGCTCGTGTTCCCGTAGGTCCCCGGGGCAACAGTGGTATCGACGAGGTCGACGGCGATGTTCGCGAGCGGACCGCCATCGGTGACGCTGATGTCTCCGGGCGTGCCGGCGAGTATGCGGCCTTCCGCATAGAGCGGGCTCGCATCGGCCAGGACGACCGGGCCGACCGCTGAGGCAAGATTGGCGATTGCGGCTGCCGTGGTGCGCCCGGTGACATAGTTGCCGCCCCCGATAGGGGTGTCGATCGGCACGATCTCGTTGCCGGAGAGGCCTGCGCTGGCGGGAAGTTGGTCGAAGGTCGTGTTTGCCAATAGCGATACGCTCGCGCCGGTGAAGGCACGTCCTTTGCTTTGGAGAAGACGCGGAATAAGAAAAAGGCCGCTTCGCGCGGCCCTTATTTTTCAGTCAGTGGCGTTGCTGGATCATCCCCAAGCTCTCACCACGAGCTTCCATTTGGATTGTGTAGGATCGAAGTCCGCACCATTATCCTTTCGTGGCATGGGGGTCATGCAAGGGTTGTTGTTGCCGAAGCGGATATTCATGTTCGTGGGGTCCGGGACGATTATGTAGCCGTTCGCGCTGCCGGACCCGTCGTTGCTCCCGTTAGGCGGCCACTGTGTCTCGTCGCCCACGTTGAAGCCGCCCTCTGCCGAGACACATTGCAGAACCGCCATATAGAGCTTCGGCTGGACACCAAGCCCGTGCGGCAAGGTCAAGGCAGCCCCGGAGGTGATCGTCTGCTGCCCGCTGTCGAATATCCTGGTGATGGCGAGCGCGGTGCCGTTGGCGTAGTAGGCGCCAGCATTGATCGTCCCGGCGCCCTTGTCGCCGCCGGTCACGCCCTGGCTGTAGAGCCCCGCGCCGATATTGAACCGAACCGCAAGCGCACCTGAGATGACGGACCATAGGCGCCGGACTGCAGATTCCGCCCCAGAGGTCGGACTTGTGATCTGCACATCGTCTGCGGCATAGGTCTGCTTATTCGCTGCGCTGTCTCGGCTGTTCCATTCGACTTGGGCAAGCACGTCGCTTGCGGCTGGCGACGCCGTATCCCGAAACAGGTCGATTATGGGATTGGCGGCCGCGCTCGCGTCCGTGCTGCTTACGGTGAGAGAGCCTGTGACCGTCGGCGTGGTCAAAGTCGGCGAGTAGAACGTGTTGGAAACAGCAAGAACGTCTGTGCCGTTGAGAACGAAGATCCCGCTCTGGCCTTGCTGGATAACCACCGTGGCACCACCGACCGCGCTGGTCTTGAGTGTGACGGTGAAGTTGCCGCTCGTGCCATTTCTTATGAAATAGGTTCGGCCGATCTGGGGGAAGATGATCTGGACGTTGCCGGTGAGGGTGCCGCTGAGATCAATGAAGTTGTTCTGGCTCTGCGCGGTGTTGAGCGTGACATTAACGTTAGTCAGCGGCAGCGCAAGCGTGTTGCCGAGCACGGCATCCAAAATGCTGAAAACGTTGTTGTCGAGCCGCTGGCCCCAGGTACCGGGAAACTCGCCGGTCGCCATGAGCTCGAGGTTCAGGTTTGGCGTGAAAGTTGAGGGCATCGGCGCTTTCCACGAAAAAGGGCGCCCGAAAGAGCGCCCTCAAAAGTCCTGTTGATCTTTGGCCTGGCTACTGCTGGCCGCTGTTCTGCACGGCCGAAAACATGCCGACGCGGCGGAGCTTGTTCGCCAGTGTGAGTTCCGACCCGGTGTCGATCTTCTTCGGCGCCTTCATCAGGAGTGATTTCGCCAGATCGGGGTTCAGCATCGCGTCTCGGATAAGGTCCTCGACGTTGCGGATGCCAGCCTCTCGCATGCCGCCGAGAACGTGAGTGCCGACGATACCGGCCAAGGTGCCGAGACCAGGCGTCAGCACATCGCCGAGGGCGGCAAAACCGGCGCCGCCGCCGATGGCATGCGTGATGATCTTGTTGAGCAGCGTCGGCTTGAGGTCGGCCGACGCCATGGCCGAGAGATCCTGCGCTGTGTTCGAGCGGCCCGGCAGTTTCGAAGATGCAATCGACCGGTTGGCGCGCTTCAGGTCCTGGGCGATGGCGCGCATCGACCCCAGTTCCTGATCGCTGAACACCTGTCGCAGCGCGGTATAGTTCTTCCCTAGGAACGACTGAAAAGCATCGGATTTGATTAGGTTTTTGCCCGACGTGCCAGCTTCCGTGTTGGAAATCAGCTTGCTTTCCATGTGCTCGATGAC
>NZ_RZSV01000188.1:0-11523 GCF_004023205.1 Mesorhizobium sp. M1A.F.Ca.IN.020.03.2.1
GAAGTGGATCTTCTACTCCTGCAATGACGACGGCGTGCTCGGCGGCGTGCGCGCCACGGAGAATGCCGGCATGAAGCCGGAGAACGTCATCGGCATCGGCATCGACGGTTCCCGCTCCTGCGAGGCCTTCGGTTCCGGCAAGCCGACGGGCTTCCGCGGCACGATGTGGCTGGACAGCGCCAAGCACGGCGCCGCCGCTATCCAGGCGCTCTACGACCAAGCTACCGGCAAGGAGATGCAGAAGGACTATTTCCAGGACGCCACGCTGATCAGCGGCGAGAACTTCGCCAAGTTCAAGGACACTCTCGGTTGCAAGTCCTAGGCTGCCTTTCGGGCTCGGGGCGGATGGCCTTTGGGCGGGCGGCTTCAAAGGGAGTCTCCCGCCCATGACCGTGCCCGTCGTTGCCGTCGAAGGCGTCAGCAAGCGCTTCGGCGCCGTGCAGGCGCTGCGCGACGTGTCGGTCGCTTTCAACGTCGGCGAGATCACCGCGCTGATCGGCGAGAACGGCGCCGGCAAGTCGACGCTGATGCGCGTGCTGGAGGGCGAGCATCGGCCGGATAGTGGCCGGGTCCTGGTCGACGGGCAGCCGGTGCAGCTCAGCTCGCCGCGCGCCGCACACGGCTCGGGCATCCGCGTCATCCACCAGGAGCCGGAGATCATCCCAGAGCTTACGGTGGCGGAAAACATCTTCATCGGCGACATCAAGGCGCGAGGCGCAATTTTTCTCGACCGCGCTGATCTCGAAAGGCGCAGTCTCGACCTATTGCGCACCTTTGGCGTGGTCGACGTGCTTTCGCCCGGGCAGCGCTGCCATGGCCTGAGCCCGGCGCTGAGGCAGCTGATCGAAATCATGCGCGCGCTGCGGCCGGGCGCGCGGCTGCTTGCCTTCGACGAGCCGACCTCGTCTTTGACGGAGGACGAGGCGCAACGGCTGTTCCGCGTCATCCGGCGCCTGAAGGCCGATGGTGTCGCGGTGATCTACATCTCGCACCGGCTGCGCGAGATCATCGAGCTTGCCGATCGGTGCGTGGTGATGCGCGACGGCAGCCGCGTCGCCGACGAACCAATCGCGGCGCTCGACGAGCAGCGCATGGTGCGGCTGATGGTCGGCAGGCCGGTAAGCGACCTGTTCAACCGAAAAGTGCGTGCGCTCGGGCCGGTCCGGCTGGCGCTCGAAGGCGTCACGACACGCCGCGTCGACGGGATCAGCTTCGAGGTCAGGGCAGGCGAGATCGTCGGCCTGGGCGGATTGGTCGGCGCGGGACGGACGGAAGTCGCGCGCGCCGTCGTCGGCCTCGATCCACTGCTCTCCGGGCGGATGGCCGTCGGCGGCCGGCCTTACAGGCCGCGCGAGCCGGCGGATGCGGTTGCCGCCGAAATCGGGCTGGTGCCGGAGGACCGCAAGCAGGAGGCCCTGCTTTTGATGCAGGCGGTGCGCGACAATGTCAGCCTCGTGGTACCCGACAAGGTGTCGCGCTACGGCTTCTTCAGCCGCAGGCGCGAGCGCGCGCTGGTCGCCCGCCATGTCGCCGAGCTCCGGGTCAAGACGCCGTCGATCGAGCAGGCCGTGGGGAAATTGTCCGGCGGCAACCAGCAGAAAGTCGTCTTCGCGCGCTGGCAGGCACGGGGGCCGGCGGTCCTGATCCTCGACGAGCCGACGCGCGGCATCGATGTCGGCGCCAAGGCGGAGATCTACAGGCTCATCGAAAGCCTGGCCGACCAGGGCCTCGCCATCCTGCTCATCTCCTCGGAGATGCCAGAGCTGCTCGGCCTTGCCGACCGCGTCCTGGTCATGCAGAGCGGCCGCATCAGTGGCGAGCTGCCGTGGCAAGAGGCGAGCGAGGAGGCGGTGCTGGCACTGGCCATGCGCTCGGACAAGAAAGCAATCGAAAGGAGGGTGTCGTGACCGATACCGCGACCGCCGCACGCGAGCGCGCGCCGGCCAGCCTGTTTGGCCGCATCGGCGCGCAAAACATCAGCCTGCTGATCGCTCTGGTCGTGCTGCTGGCGATCTTTGGCGTGTTGAGGCCGGACGTCTTCTTCACGCCGCGCAACCTGATCAACATAGGCCTCGCGGTCACCATTCTCGGCATCCTGGCAATGGCGCAGACCGTCGTCATCGTATCGGGCGGGCTCGACATCTCGGTCGGGTCGATCGTCGGCCTGAGCACGATGGTGCTGGCCGTCGCCGCCCAGGAAACCGGCTCGATCCCCGCCGGCATCCTCGCCGGCCTGCTCGCCGGATTGCTGGCAGGCGCAGTCAACGGGCTGATCGTCGTCTACGGGCCGGTCAATGCGGTGATCGCGACGCTTGGCACGATGTCGGCCTTCCGCGGCCTCGCCTATCTGATGAACAACGGCAATTCCATACCGATCACCGGCGACAGCCTGCGCGCGCTGGGCATCGGCACGCTGTTCGGGCTGCCCTTCGCCATCTGGCTGCTGATCGCGGCGATGGCGGCTTTCATCGTCTTCACCCGTGAGACGGTCGTCGGCCGCAACATCTACGCGCTCGGCGGCAATCCGACGGTGGCGCGGCTCGCCGGCATCCCGATCCGCCGCTACCAGATCTCGATCTATGCGATGAGCGGCTTCGCGGCGGCGGTGGCGGGACTGGTGCTGGCCAGCCGCACCATGTCCGGACAGCCCGCCTCCGGCAGCCAGGGGCTGGAGCTAGAGGCTATCACCGCCGCGATCCTCGGCGGCTGCGCGCTGCAGGGCGGCAAGGGCACGATCATCGGCGCCATGTTAGGGGTGCTGATCATCGGCGTCCTCAACAACGGCATGATCCTGACCTCCGTGCCGACCTTCTACCAGCTGCTCGCCAAGGGCGCGCTGCTGATCCTGGCCGTCATCGTGCAAGAGCGCCAGCGGGCCCGGTCGGGAGAATAGCCCCGCGCGGGGTTAGACGCTTTCGAGATAGGTCTCGATCTCGAAGTCGCTGACATTGAGCGCGAAGGTGTTCAACTCCTGGCGTTTGCAGGCGATGAAAGCGTCGCGCAGCACGGCCGGGAAGATTTCGGCGACGCGCTTGCCGGTCTCGAAGGCGGCGATCGCCGAGGCCCAGTCAGGCGGCAGCTTGGCAAGCGTGAGGCCCTGTCCCTCGCCGCCGGTCGGCTCGCCAGGCGACAGCTGCCGCTCGATGCCCATCAGCGCGGCACCCAGGATCGCCGCCAGCACCAGATAGGGATTGGCGTCGGCGCCGGAAACGCGATGCTCGATGCGGCGCGCGGCAGACGGGCCGCCTGGAATGCGGATCGCCACCATGCGGTTTTCGTAGCCCCAGGCGACAGCCGTCGGCGCATAGGAGCGCGGGCGCAAGCGGCGGTAGGAGTTGAAATGCGGCGCGAACACCAGCGTGCTTTCGGCCATGGCCGCGAGCAGGCCGCCGACGGCGTGGCGCATGGTGTCGGAGCCCTGGTCGCTGCCGTCGTCGAAGATGTTGCGGCCGTCCTTGTCGAGCACGCTGAAATGAACATGGAAACCGTTGCCGGCGCGCTCGCCATAGGGCTTGGCCATGAAGCAGGCGGCAAAGCCGTGCTTGCGCGCGATGCCCTTGACCGTGCGCTTGAAAAGCACGGCGTCGTCCGCGGCGCGCAAGGCATCCGGAACGTGGTTGAGGTTGATCTCGAACTGGCCGACGCCGTTCTCGGCGATCGCCGTATCGACCGGAATGCCCTGCATGCGGCAGGCTTCGTAGATGTCGTGAATGAAGCCTTCGAAATCGTCGATTTCGTCGATCGAAAGCGCCGCATCGGAATCGAGACGCCGGCCGGTGACCGGCGAGACAGGACCGACCGGACGCTGCGATGTCGGATCGACGAGATAGAATTCAAGCTCGGTCGCGGTAACCGGCGTCAGACCAAGCGCTGCGTAGCGGTCGAGGATGCGGGCGAGCGCGCGGCGCGGATCGCCGAGATAGGGTGCGCCGGCCTCGTCGGCGAGCCACAGGGGCAAAAGCGCCGTCGGATGCGCCGTCCAGTTGACGGGCAGGATGCCGCGTCCGGTCCAATGGCAAAGCCCGTCGGCGTCACCGGTCGAGAAAACCTGGGCGTTGCCTTCGATGTCCTCTCCCCAGATGTCGAGCCCGATCAGCGAATAAGGCATGCGCAGCTTGCCTTCGAGCGCCTTGCGCGCCTGCTCGACCGGGATGCGCTTGCCGCGCATGATGCCGTTCAGGTCGCACACCGCGGCCCGCAGGCTCTGGATGTCGCTTCTGCTTTCAAGCCAGTTCAAAACGTCCGCAATTGCATCGCCCAATTTCCAGCCCCTGTTCTTTCGGAGGTGCTGCAGCCGTTCCGGCTACGATATCCATTCTACAGCTTGTGAGTTTATGAAGGTCGCCACGGATGGTTCCAGGCGATGTTCCTTCATTTTTTCAATTCACTAGCTGGGATATCGGGCGGCATTTTGGGTCCATAGCTGCGATCTGCGATCGCAACATAGCTGGCCGCTAGGGGAAAGCCAAGGGGGCATTTGCGCGGTCAACGGTGAGCTGGCTGCCGGTATCGTGATGGCCGAGGGCAATCCCTCGATCTACGCTGGCATTAGTGCCGCAATTCAGGAAACTTGATCTGTTTGAGAATGTGCGTCGCGCCCTCGTCGATGTCGCGCACGATGGCCGCGCGGGCTCGTTCGCCGTCCTGGACCTCGATCGCCGCCACGACCTCTTCATGATAGTCGATGCCGAGAATGCCGGCGAGGTCGTCCTCGAAGCCGATGCGCAGGTTGCGGAGGAAGGGGCCCACCTGCATCCACACGGTCTCGATGAGGAAGATCATCTGCTCGTTGCCGCAGTGGCGGTATATCGAGAATTTGAAGTCGTGATTCTTGCGCAGGTAGTCGTCGATGTCGCCGCTGCGGGCGGCCTGGGTGAGCTCTGTGCAATGACGGCGGATGGCGCGCAGGTTGTTGCCGTTGATGAGGCCGGTGGCGAGCTCAGTGGCCGTGCCTTCCAGGACCATGCGCACGTCGGTGAGCTGCTGGAAACGGTCGGCCGAAATCATCGGCACCTCGACGCTTCCGTTCGGCATCGGGCTCAGCGCCCTGAGCGCCTGCAGCCGCATGAAGGCGCTGCGCACCGGCATGTCGCTGGTGCCGAGCTCCTTGGCGAGCTTGCGCGAGGTCAGCTTCTGGCCGGGCTGGAGCTGACCCGACATCAGCGCCCGCACCAGTTCCAGATAGACTTTCTCATGCAGCGGTACTGTGTCGAGGGCAGTCAGTCCGAATTGTGTTTT
Organism: Mesorhizobium sp. M1A.F.Ca.IN.020.03.2.1; assembly: GCF_004023205.1. Lineage (NCBI taxonomy): Bacteria > Pseudomonadati > Pseudomonadota > Alphaproteobacteria > Hyphomicrobiales > Phyllobacteriaceae > Mesorhizobium > Mesorhizobium sp. M1A.F.Ca.IN.020.03.2.1. The sequence goes on from NZ_RZSV01000188.1 coordinate 5,239, forward strand.
GTCGGCCATTGGCTATGCGCTACTTCCGTCCCTGAAATCTGTTTAGCCGCTCTGTCCGCAACCGGAGACTTGGCCGGCGGCCCTCGATCCGCACGATAGACGGTTAACGCGCGGCGCCGCAAGTGAGGCAGGGGCGGCCTCCTGACTGGCCCGAACGGCGCCCTCGGCATGCGTGCCGTGGAGCGGTTCCATTTGGCTGGAGACGCGCTATCCGATGCGCGCGTCGATGATCTCGACGAAGCGCGCGAAGAGGCCGGCCTGCGACCTGATCTTGAGCTTGCGATAGATGTTGCGGCGATGGACCTTCACGGTCCCTGGGACGATCCTGAGCGCCCTGGCGATCGATTCCGTCGAGTGACCCTGGAGCACCAGGTCGACGACCTGTTTCTCGCGCGAGGTCAGCGACAGGCTCTTCCAGATGTGGGCGCGATCCAGCTCATTGGTCACCGCCAAGGCTTCGCCCGGCGGCGCAACCGTGGTCTCTTCGGCAGGCAAGGCTGGCCAGCGCTGTCGGCAGAAGCCGACCACCGCGGGAGCCATGTCGCGCAACAGCCTAGCGTCGGCTGTTCCGAACGGCCCCGAGGCGCGCAGCCGCATCAGCGACAGCACCAGCGCATCCTTGCCGGCCAGCGGAACGAAGAAGCCGACCTCCTCGGCGAGCCGGGTCTGGCTGTAGTAGGAGCGGTAGTACTCGCTGGCATAGAAGCGGTCCGGCGCCAACTCGCGCATGCGCCAGAAGCCTTCCCTGCGCTCGACCGCGGCGTGATGGAAGGGGTCGAGCAGATAGGGCCCTTCCTGATAGAGCGCGACGAAGATGTGGCTTTCGGCCGGCGAGAAGGTCTCGAACAGAAGCGGCGGCCGCGCAGCACCCCGATAGCCGAAGACCACGCAGTGATCGAAGCGGACATGCCCGCGCAGCCAGCCGACGATCGCCTTGCCGAAATGATCGCCGGTCTCGCGCGCCGCGGCAATCACGGCGCCGAGCGCGTTGTAGTCGTCGCTGCGGGAGGCGCCCAGTTCATACCCCTTGAAAAGATAAAATCAACTAAATATACCACCCGTGAGGTATATACTAGACGCCATTGGCTCTGCTAGCTTTGCAAAGATTGCCTCACGCTGTCGCTGGAGCCCGTGGCTTGACTGCAGTGCCCGATATCGAGTTTCGCGCGGTCACCAAGCGCTACGGCGCCGTCACGGCGGTCAGCGGCATCGACCTTGCCATCCCGCCCGCGGCCTTCGTCGCCCTGCTCGGACCGTCCGGCTGCGGCAAGACGACATGCCTGCGCATGATCGGCGGCTTCGAGCAGCCGAGCGAGGGCCAGGTGCTGATCCGCGGCCGCGACATGGCCGGAACGCCGCCTTACCGGCGTCCGGTCAACATGGTGTTCCAGCAGTACGCGCTGTTTCCGCATCTCGATGTCGAGGAGAACATCTCCTACGGACTGCGCCAGGCAAGGCCGCGTCTGTCGTCGCGCGAGATCAGCCTGAAGGCAGGTGAGGCGTTGGCCATGGTGCAGCTTGCCGGCTACAGACGCCGCAAGATCCACGAGCTTTCCGGCGGCCAGCAGCAGCGCGTCGCGCTCGCCCGGGCGCTGGTCAACAAGCCTGCGGTGCTGCTGCTCGACGAGCCACTGGCGGCGCTCGACAAGAAGCTGCGCACAGACATGCAGATCGAGCTGCAGAACCTGCAGCGGGAGATCGGCATCACCTTCGTGCTGGTCACCCACGACCAGGAGGAGGCACTGTCGATGAGCGACTTCGTGTGCGTCATGAATGGCGGCCGCGTGGTGCAAATCGGCCAGCCGAGCGAGATCTATGACGAGCCGGCCGATCTGTTCGTCGCCGATTTCGTCGGCAAGACGAATCTGCTCAGCGGCAAGGTGGCCGGGCTCTCCGGCGACCTCGTCGACGTGGCGCTCGCCGACGGCACGGTGATTTCGGCGCGCAAGCGGGTACCGCTCAGCCGGGGCGAGGCCGTATCCGTCAGCCTTCGGCCGGAATCGCTCAGCCTCTCGGCGCCCGGAGGCGGCGGTCTCAAGGGCATTGTCCGTAACCGCATCTTTCTTGGCTCGACCGCGGAATACGCGATCGAAGTGCAGGGCATTGGATCATTGCTTACCAAGGCCGATCACGTGACTGGCCGGGGCAACCTTTTCAAGCCGGGCGAACCCGTCGCCATCGGCTTCGCCGCCGGAGCGCCGCTGGCGTTTCCGCAACCTAAGAACAACGGGACCAACCAGAGGGAAGACCAACATGTCAAAATCCTATCGTGACGGACTGCCGATAAGCCCCGAAAAATTCGTCGACCAATTGATGCGCCTGAAGCGCGGCTCGATCAGCCGGCGCGACTTCCTCGGCCTCACCGGCCTCGGTGTCGCGACCGCGGTGATGGCGCGCGAGCTCGGCATCAGGCCGACACCGGCCTTTGCTGCCGAGAACCTCGGCGACCGCATGTCTATCGCCACCTGGCCGAACTATCACGACCCGCAGACCTTCGAGAACTTCAAGGCCGAGACGGGCGTGGCCGTCGAGGTCAACGTCTTCGGTTCGAACGAAGAGATGCTGGCCAAGCTGCAGGCCGGCGGCTCGGGCTGGAGCCTGTTCGTGCCGACCAACTACACCATCTCGACCTATAAGAAGCTCGGCATCATCGAGCCGCTGGACATGGCCAAGCTCGGCAATTTCGACGGCAGCAAGGAAGATGCCCGCTTCACCGCGGAAGGCACGATCGACGGCACGATCTACGCCGTGCCGAAGAACTGGGGCACGACCGGCTTTGCCGTCAACACCAAGAAGCTCGCCAAGCCGATGTCGAGCTGGAAGGAATTCTGGGACACGGCCATGGCGGAAGGCGACGGCCGCACCATGGTGCATGACTACCAGCTGACCACGATCGGCAATGCGCTGAAATATCACGGCTACTCGTTCAACTCGCTGAAGCAGGACGAGCTCGCCAAGGCCGAGGAACTGCTGCTCAAAGTCAAGCCGCATCTCTTCGCGGTGTCGAGCGACTATCAGCCGTCGATGCGCTCGGGCGACGCCTGGATGACGATGTGCTGGACCAATGACGGCGCGCAGCTTCATCGCGATATTCCTGAGATCGCCTATGTGCTCGGCAAGGAGGGCGGCGAGATCTGGACCGACTTCTACGCCATCCCGAAGGACGCGCCGAACAAGCCGGCCGGCTATGCGCTGCTCAACTACCTGATGAACCCGAAGGTCGCCGTCAAGGAGCATCTGGCCAATGGCGCGCCTTCGACCGACGCGCGGGTCAATGCGCTGCTGCCGAAGGAGGTGCTCGAGAACCCGATCCTCTATCCGGCCGCCGAGCTTCTGAAGCCGCTCGAGTTCGGCGCCGCCGCGACGCTCACCGATCCGGGCCGCGCCGAGCTGATGGCGCGCTTCAAGGCCGCGTGAATCAGGGCATCAACTCCGGTCAAGTTCTTACCGCCGGCGGGCAGAGGCCCGCCGGCGCCGAAGCGGCTTTTTCAATGCGCGGCAGTCTCCTTCGCAAAAATCTCCTGACCGCCCTACTGCTCGCTCCGGCGACGCTGTGGCTCGTCGTGTTCCTGGTCTTGCCGTTCGTCGCCATCGCCGTCTTCAGCGTCGGTGAGCGGGCACCCGAGGGCGGCTACCAGGCAGCGTTCACCTTCGCTCAATATGCCAACCTGCCGGCACGGGCGACCGCCTTCTGGAACACGATGGTGCTGGCGCCGGTCGGCGCGCTGGCCTGCCTCCTCGTTGCCTATCCCGTCGCCTATTACCTGGCGCTGCGCGCGCCGCAGCGCTGGCGGTTGATCCTGCTCGCGCTGATCGTCATCCCGTTCTGGACCAGCCTTCTGATGCGCACCTATGCCTGGATGTACATCCTTGGCGGGCGCGGCATTCCCGCCCTGCTCGCCTATATAGGCATCGAGGATCTCAGGCTGATCAACACGCCTGGCGCCGTGCTGCTCGGCATCGTCTATGGCTATCTTCCGCTGATGATCCTGCCGATTTATGTCAGCCTCGAACGGCTCGACCGGCGGCTGCTCGAGGCGTCCGCCGATCTGGGTGCTACGCCGCTATCGACCTTCCTCGGCGTCACGCTCCGGCTGTCGCTGCCGGGCGTGATGACCGGCTTCTCGCTGGTGATGATCCTGCTGCTCGGCGAGTATCTGATCCCGACGCTGCTTGGCGGCGGCAAGGTGTTCTTCATCGGCAACGCCTTGGTCGACCTCTTCTTGCAGTCACGCAACTGGCCGTTCGGATCGGCGATTGCCATCACGCTGGTGCTGGTCTCGGTCGTGGTGCTGATCATCGCCAACCGCCTCTCGACCCGGCTTTCGGGCGCCCGCCGCGTGGACCTAATCTGATGCGCGCCTTCGTCGTTGCCGTCTTTGCCTTCCTTTATCTGCCGATCGCGCTGGTCGTGCTGTTCTCGTTCAATGCCGGCCATCACGCCAGCGAGTTCACCGGCTTCTCCGAGCAATGGTACGGCAAAGCGCTGTCGAACCCGTTCCTGGTCGAGGCGCTGAAGAACAGCCTGTTCATCGCCACCACCAGCGCGCTGCTCGCGGCTTTCTGCGGCACGGCCGCGGCGCTCGGGCTGCAGCGTGTCGGCGCGCGGACAAGGGGCGTGTTCGACGCGTTGCTGGGTGCCGCGATCGTTGTGCCGGGCGTCGTCATTGGCATTTCGACGCTGGTGGCCCTGGTGCAGCTCTTCGCCGTCGTCAATCCGTTCCTCGCTTCGGTTTGGCCGACCGACCAGCCGCCGCGCCTGGCGCTCGGCTACGGCTCGATCATCGCCGCGCACGGCCTGTTCTCGATGGCGCTGGTGACGATGATCGTCGGCACGCGGCTCAGCAGCCTCGACCGCAACCTGGTCGAGGCCTCGAGCGATCTCTATGCAACACCGCTGACGACGTTCCGCTCGATCGTGCTGCCGCAGATCATGCCGGCGGTGATCGCCGGCTTCCTGCTCGCCTTCACCTTCTCCTTCGACGACTTCATCATCGCCTTCTTCGTCGCCGGCGCGCAGACGACCTTGCCGATCTATGTCTTTGCCTCGATCCGACGCGGCGTGACGCCGGAGATCAACGCCATCGCGACGATCGTGCTCGCCGCCTCGGTGCTGCTCGTCCTGCTCGCGCAATGGCAGCTCGGCCGACGAAAACCATTGCCGTGAAAGACAGATCCATGATTTTGAAAGATCGCATCGCCGTGGTGACGGGCGCCGGGTCGGGCATCGGGCGCGCCGGCGCCATGATCATGGCGCGGGAAGGGGCTGTCGTGGTGATCGCCGACCGGGATCCGGCGGCAGGCGAGGCCACGGCGGCCGCTATCCGCGCAGCCCGCGGCCGGGCCGAAGCGGTTGCGACTGATGTCGCCAACGACACGGCGGTCGAGGACCTCATAGCGGGAACGCTCGGCAAGCACGGCCGGATCGATATCCTGCACAGCCATGCCGGCATCCAGGTCGGCGGCACGCTGACGGAAGTCAGCACCGACGGCATGGATGCGTCGTGGCGGATCAATGTGCGGGCGCAGTTCCTCGCGGCGAAGACCGTCATGCCGGCGATGATCGCGCAGGGCGGCGGCGTCATACTCAACACTGCGTCCAATTCCGGCGTCTTCTACGATCGCGAGATGATCGCCTATGCTACGTCCAAGCATGCGGTGGTGGCGATGACCAGGCAGATGTCGCTCGACTACGCCAAGCACAATGTGCGCATCAACGCGCTCTGTCCGGGCTGGGTCGACACGCCGTTCAACGAGCCGTTCATCACCCAGATGGGCGGACGCAACGCGATCGAAAACTATGTCCGGACCAAGATCCCGATGGGGCGCTGGGCGAGCGCGCAGGAAATCGCCGAAGCAATCCTGTTCCTGGTCTCCGACCGCTCGTCCTTCATGACCGGCCAGGCGCTGGTCGTCGACGGCGGCGAAAGCATCGGCTGAGGCGCGCTTGGCGAGCGATCTACCGGTCGACTGGATTTCCGAATGCCGGATCGCGACGTCGCGAGTAGGTGTCGATACGCGGCAGATCGTCGGAGAATTCCAGCCAGGGCAGACGCAGCCGCCAATAGGCGTGGGCTTGTGGCCGAAACCGCTCCGGATGGTCCAAGAAGCCGATCGTGACATAAAGCTCGTCGTTCAGTCCCTCGTCGCGATAGGCGATCGAGGTGCCACATTTCTCGCAGAAGCTGCGGACGATGCCCCGGGTCTTCGAGAATTCCCTGGGCTGGCCGCGGGTCAAGCGGATCTGGTCCGGCCGGTAACCGATCCAGATGGTCAGCGGGCTTC
>NZ_RZSV01000189.1:0-11511 GCF_004023205.1 Mesorhizobium sp. M1A.F.Ca.IN.020.03.2.1
AACGGGAACTCTGTCGCTGCCGGACCGGACCCTGTCTCCGGATTCCAGCCTGATGGCCGGTGAAGTCGATAATTTGCGTTACGAGCCGCAGATCGGCTCGGCTGCTCCGGTCCAGATTGGCTTCCAAATCCGCGGCGGCAACGCGTCCAAGGCAGCGATGATGAAGCTGTCGCCAAGCGTCGACCCCTGCGACCAGGCGGCGGGCGCACCGCTCGACCTGCAGGGCGTCGCGCCCGGCCGTTTGCAGAACGAGATCGCCGGCGAGGCCGCTGAGGCTTGCCAGGCGGCGGTGAAGGCCTACCCCGACGTCGCTCGGTTTCGTTACGAGCTTGGGCGGGCGCTGCTGGCGTCCGGCAAGGTCGACGAGGCCAGGAAAGCTATCCAGGAAGCTGCCGACAGGGGGCACGTCCGCGCCATGTTCGAGCTCGGCCATATCGCTTCGTCCGGAATAGGACTGGCCGCGGACTCCGCGAAAGCGATCAGCTTCTATTCAGAAGCATCCGACAAGGGAGACCCCTATGCGATGGCCGCTTGGGGGCGAGCCTTGTTCAATGGTGTCGATGTCGAGCGGAATACCGGCAAGGGATTGGACCTGCTGCTCAAGGCGGCGGCCATGGGGCACGTCAACGCGATGAACGATCTCGCCGTGATCTTCAAGGATGGCCGCAACGGCGTGCCCGCCGACGAGGCCCGCGCCTTGGCTTTCCTCAAAGCCGGCATCGCGCGGCAAGAGGCATATTCGATGAGCATTCTCGGCCTTCCCGCGCACAGCACCTTAACGGTCGCAGTGTGCAAGCCCAAGGTCGTGACGAAAATAGTCACCAAGGTAAAGGTTGTCCGCACACCCGCGCCGAAGACGCCGACGGTGACAGTCCCGACAGTGGTCAAACCACCTCAAACCGATACCGGACCGGCGCCCTGGCGCGGCAGTAGCGGCGATCATTCAGGGTCCGGCGGCGGCGGCCAAAGTGGTGAGGGCAGCGGAGGCAGCACCGGCGGCCAGACCAGCCCTGAAGGCGGCAGCAGTGGCGGGCTCTGATTGCTGCGGCAGCCGCGCGCCCGGCTTGACCGAATAGAAGCGCGCGGCTGATTCGTTGCGGAAGCACTTGCGCGGATGCCGACCCTACTTGTCGGTGACGATCTTGACCTTGTCGCCGGCCGACACGCTCGCGCCCGGCGACATTGCGTTGAGCACCCGGAACAGGTCGAGCTTGCGGTCGACGCCGACCATCTGAGCGGCAAGCGTGCCCATGTTCTGGCCGGGCTGCACAGTGACCACCCGGATATGCAGCGGCTTCAGCGCCGCCTTCTCGGCCGCGCTCAACGTGCGGAAGGAGCTGCTGACGGAGCGCGCGACCGGCTCCAGCGCGGTGCTGGCCGAGGGTGCCGCAGTCAGCAGCCGGTAGACCTGTCCGCCGGCCCGGATGACCGCGATATCGAACTGCCAGCCTTGCGCGCTGGCATGCGCCATCGCCGCCTCGTTGCCGTTGACCGTTTCCTGGCGCACGCTGGCATCGTCCAGTCCGGCGACCCAGCCGCTGCGGATATAGTCGGTGAGCGACACAGACTTGTCGATCGCCACGCCATCGAAGCGGATGGCGATGTCGCCCGGACCGGTCGCGGTCACCGCGGCCGCCGAATTGTCGATGACGAAACCCTCGGGCACCGAGAACGACACGCCAAGGCCGGGATGCAGGAAGGTCTGGCCGCGCACATAGCCCTCTTCCGGCGTGTCGCCGTAGAGCAGCCCGTCTATGCCGGCGAGGAAGGCATCGCGGTCGCGCGTGCCGACGCCGGGCGGTCCGAAGTTGCGGGCGAGCCGCTGCGCCAGCTCGATGCGCTGCGGCGTGTTGGGATGCGTGGCCAGGAAGTCGAGGCTGGCATCCGTGGCGCCGCTGACCGAACGGAAATCGGTATAGGCCGACATCGACTGCAGGAAGCGGCCGGCCGCATAGGGATCATAGCCCGCTTCGCCGATCGACTTGATGCCGATCGCGTCGGCCTGCAGTTCTTGGTTGCGCGAAAACTGCGCAAGCCTCAGCTTGCCGCGGATGAGCGCGGCCTTGGCGGTCGGGCTGTCGCCGAGCACGTCGGAGACGACCTTGGTCGCCAGGCCTTCCTCGGCCTCGAGCTGCTGCCGCTGCAACCCGTGATTGGCGGTGACGTGGCCCATCTCATGCGCGATGACGGCCGCAAGCTCGGAGGAGTCATTGGCCAGCGCCAAAAGTCCGCGCGTGACATAGAGATAGCCGCCCGGCAGCGCGAAGGCATTGACGTTAGGCGAGTTGAGGATGGTGATGCGATAGGTCTGGGTCGGATTGGCCGAGACCACCGTCAGATTGCCGACGACCTTGGCCACCATGCGCTCGAGCTTCGGATCGGAATATTCGCCGCCATAAGTGGCGAGAATCCGCGGATGCTGCGCTTTGGCCATTTCGGCCAGCCTGGCATTGGCGACGACATTGTCGACGGTGATCGGCTTGTCGGAGGGCTGGAAGCCGGACTCCTGCACGTCCGGCGGCGTGAACATCTGGCAGCTCGCCAGCGCCACGGCAAAGCCGGCCATCGCGAAAAATCGCGCCAGCGGCTTAGTCCATACCCTCTCGATGCCGGCTGTCAGATCGGCTTCCTTTCGTAATCTTGCGGCAAATCACGGCCCACCCGGACCAGCATGGCCGGACCTAGCCACACTCCCCCGGACAAGGCAAGCAAACGCCTGATCACCCGCAGCCGGTTTGGCCGTAAATTATGTCCGCTTCCGGGCAATGTGTTGTCATCCGGCAACGCTGCCGCCTCGATCGCCGATATAGCGCCGGAAGGCCTCCGGTCCAGCACCGTCGAAGAAATCGGCGGCCGACCCTGTTGCCGCGACCCTGCCCTCGTCGACGAACGCGATCCGTTGGCCGATGCGGCGCGCGTCCTGCGGCTGATGCGTGACGAAAAGCACGGTCATCTGTCGCTCGGCGTGGATGCCGGCCACGAGATCGAGCATGTCTTCGCGCAGCGCCGGGCCGAGCGAGGCGAAAGGCTCGTCGAGCAGAAGCACCGGACGGTCCCGTATGAGCACCCGCGCCAGCGCGACGCGCTGCCGCTCGCCGCCGGAAAGCTCGCTCGGCAGCCGCTTTTCCTTGCCGGCGAGGCCGACACGCCCCAGCGCGTCCGCGACCGCGCGGTGGTCGTCGGCCGTGAGCTTGAGCGATGGCGAGCGGCCAAGCCCGACATTGCCCTCGACCGAAAGATGGGCGAACAGGTTGTTTTCCTGGAACACCATCGACACCGGCCGCGCCGAGGGCGGCGCATTGTCGACATTGATCCCGCCGATCAGCACCTTGCCAGCATTTGGTGATTCGAAGCCGGCCACCAGATTGAGCAGCGTCGACTTGCCTGAACCGCTCGGCCCCATGATGGCGGTGATCCTGCCGGCGGCGAATTCGACATCGAACCGGAAGGATGCCTCGCCATAGCTGAAGGATACGCCGTCCAACGTGACGGCCAGGCCCTTCGTGGCCGCGATGCCATTATTATCCCTCGTCATGCCTTTGCCTCCCGCCCCAGCCAGTCGGCGGCGACAACCAGCAGCAGGCAGACGAGGCCGAGCAGCAAGGCCAGCCCCGCGGCGTCGGCGGTCCGGTAGCTGCCCATGCGCGCGAGTAGAAGATAGGGCAAGGTCTGGACGGAATCGCTGCCGAACAGTGCGATCACGCCGAGATCGCCGAGCGACAGCGCCATGGCGAACGCAAAGCCGGTGGCCAAGGGCCGCCGCAGCGACGGCCAGTCGACCAGCCGCAGCCGGTTCCAGCCGGAAATGCCGAGCGCCAGGCAGAGTCGCTCGTGGCGCTCGCTCGCCGCATCATAGGCAGGGCGGACGGCGCGAATGGCGAAAGGCATTGCCATCACCGCATTGACCGCGACGACCATGACGGGTGCGATGGCGAACACATCGGTGATGTTGCGCAGAGCCAGGAACCAGCCGGCGCCGATCACGATCGGCGGCACGACCAGCACGAAACCGGCGCCGGTGTCGGCGGCGTGTTCGAGCAGCGACATGGCGCCGCCCGCGCGGCGCCTCAGGGCCAGTGCGCGTCGGGCGGCGATCAGCGACAGCGACAGCATCACGCAAAACAGCGCCGAGAGAAAGGAGAGCCCGGCGCTGGTGAGCGTCGCGCGGCGCACGGCGTCCTCGCCGGCCAGCCGGCCGAGATCCGCCTCCAGCCCGGCGAGCACGGTCGCCGCCATCGGTGCGGCGACGAACAGCAGCGCAAGCACGATGAGGCCGGCATTCAACACGGCCTCGGTGGTGCTGGTCGCAAGATAGCGGCGTGGCGCTACCGGCAGATTCGCATCGCCGACCGTGTTGGCGCCGAGTCGCGTCAGCATGGCGACCACGACGAAGGTCAGCACGATCTGCAGAAACGTTAGTGTCACGGCCCGCGCGGGATCGAAATCGAAGCGCAGCGCCTGGTAGATCGCGACCTCTAGCGTCGTCGCCGCCGGCCCGCCACCCAGCGTCAGTACGATTGTGAAGGAGGTGATGCACAGCATGAAGACCAGCCCGGCGACCCCCGGCAGCACCGTGCGCAGCGCCGGCCATTCGATCAGCCGGAAGGCCGACCGAGCGTCCATACCGAGCTGGCTCGCCAGCCGCCACTGGTCGGCCGGCACGGTGCCGAGCGCCTCGAGGAACAGCCGCGTGGCCAAGGGCAGGTTGAAGAAGACATGCGCGACCAGGATGCCGGAAAGGCCGTAAATGCCCGGCCATTCCCCACCGCCGAACGTGCCGAGGATGCCGGCAAAATAACCGGCATGGCCGTAAAGCGCCAACACGCCGAGCGCGGCGACGATAGCCGGCAGCGCCAGCGGGACCGTGAACAACTGCAGGATCAGGCGACGTCCGGGAAAGTTCGTTTGCCTGGACAGGGCGCGGCCGACGAACACTGCCGGCAAGACCGAAAGCAATGTCGACAGCAGCGCCTGCCAAAGCGTGAAGCGGGCGACGCGGAGCAGATAGCTGTCGAAGGCCGCGGCAGCGCTGGACGGACCGCTTGCGCCTTCGAGGATGAGGCCGGCGAAGGCGCCCCCGATGAGCAAAGTAATGGCGACAAGGGCGATGATGCCGGCAGTGATGCGAGGGTCAGGGCGCGGCGTGGATTGCACGCTGCACCACGTTGGCTCGAGCTAGCGAACGCCGCGTTCCGTCGCGCCCCCCTCTGTCTTGCCGGACATCTCCCTCTCTAGGAGGGAGATTGGCAGCTTTGCCGCTCTTCCTACACCGTCGGCGGCTAGCGAAATCACCGATCCCCCTGCGCGGGGGAGATGGCCGGCCGGACAGAGGGGGGTGCTCAAGCGCCATCCTGCGTCCTACTTGCTCATCGCCGCCAGCCATTCATCCACCCAGGCCTTGCGGTTGGCCGCCACCTCGTCCGGGCTGAACAGCAGGGTTTTGGTCGGCTTCACCAGCTTTTCGAAGGCCGGGTTGAGCGGCTTGTCGGTCTTGCCGGCCGGGAACATCCAGTTGGTCTCCGGGATGATGTCCTGGAACTTGGGCCCGGTCATGAAGGCTATGAATTTTTCCGCCAGCGGGTTCTTCGCGCCGGTTTTGGTGATGCCGGCGACCTCGATCTGCAGATATTCGCCCTCCTCGAAGGACGCCGCCTGATAGCGCTCGGTGTTCTCGGCCACCATGTGGTAGGCCGGCGAAGTGGTATAGGAGAGAACCATCGGCGCCTCGCCCTTGGTGAACAGACCATAGGCCTCGCTCCAGCCCGGCGTCACGGTCAGCACCTTCGGCTTCAGCTTGGCCCAGGCTTCCGGCGCCTTGTCGCCATAGACCGACTTGACCCACAGCAGCAGCCCGAGGCCCGGCGTCGAAGTGCGCGGATCCTGGATAATGATCTTGTCGGGGCCGGCGCCCTCGACCAGTTCCTTCAAGCTCTTCGGCGGGGTCTTCAGCTTTTCGGTGTCGTAGACGACGGCGAAATAGCCGTAGTCGAAAGGCACGAAAGTGTCGTCTTTCCAGCCGCCGGGCACATTCAAATCGGCCACCGCGCCATGCGGCGCGAATAGGCCGCTCGCCTTGGCATCCGCGGTCAGGTTGGTATCGAGGCCGAGCACGACATCAGCCTTGGTGCCGGCGCCCTCCAGCTTGACGCGGTTGAGCAGTGCCACGCCGTCGGCAACCGAGACGAATTCAAGATCGCAGCCGCATTCGGCCTCGAATTCCTTCCTCACCGCGGGCCCGGGGCCCCAGTCGGCGGTGAAGCTTTCGTAGGTGTAGACGGTAAGCTTGTCTTTAGCCTCGGCAGGTCCGCCTGCCAAAAGCGAAACAAGGCCGACTGCAAGAACAAGGTTGGACAATAGCGAGCGCATCGGCGCCTCCTTCGTTCGCGTTAAAGGAATTGAGGCGTCGGATGGTCCGAAACGTCTAATCCCTCCGCCGGTACAAACCGGATCAGGTTCAGCGGGTTGGCTTTGTGCCTCTCAGCCGGTTCGCAAAATCAGCGTCCGGCACCCCGTTAGAGCATTTCGAGACATAGGCCCGGCCGATGCGGCGCGCAAGCGGAAGTTTCCTGGGCATCCATCAGGGTTCACCGCGGTAGCGAAGTGCGATTCCGTTTGGACGCGCCCGCTTCCGTTTCGTTGGCCGGGCTGGTAAGGGCGACGGCCATGGGCACATTCACCATCCTGCTTGGCGGCGATCTCGTCCGCACGCCTCGGCTCGATCGCCAGATCGAAGGCTCCCGCATCATCGCCGCCGATGCCGGTATCGGCCATGCCGATATGCTTGGCCTGCTGCCGGAGCTCTGGGTCGGAGATTTCGACTCGGTGCCGGCGAGCCTGCCGGAGAATCTGGCCGCCGTGCCGCGCAAGATTTTCCCGACCGAGAAGGATATGACCGACGGCGAGCTCGCCATTGCCGAGGCGCTGGCGCGCGGCGCCACCAGCCTGGTGCTGGCCGGCGCCTTCGGCGGCAAGCGCGCCGATCATGCCTTTCTGCATTTGGCTCTAAGCGTGCGGCTGGCCGAGGCGGGCACGACCGTGCTGCTGACCAGCGGCGCCCAGGAGGGCGTGCCCATCCTGCCGGGCAAAGCCGGCTTCGACTACGCCGAGGGCACGCTGTTCTCGGTGCTCGGCTTCTCCGACCTCGCCGGCCTGACGGTCTCAGGCGCCAAATGGCCGCTGGACGGTGTCGAGGTGGCGTTCGGCTCATCGCTTACCATATCAAATGAGATCAAGGGTCGGCTCGAGATCGCGCTCGAGCGTGGCCGGGCGCTGCTGCTCGCCCACCCCTATCCTCTTCCCGAAAGCTGACATGGCCCCGCCTCTTCTCAATCTGGATGGCATAAAACTGACTTTTGGCGGCACGCCGCTGCTCGACGGCGCGGCACTGAGCGCCTCCGCCGGCGAGAAGATCGCGCTTGTAGGCCGCAACGGTTCGGGCAAGTCGACGCTGCTCAAGATCGTCGCGGGGCTGATCGAACCGCAGGACGGCGAAGTATTCCGCCAGCCCTCGGCAACGGTGCGCTACCTGCCGCAAATGCCCGATATGGATGCCTTCGCCAGCGTGCGCGCCTATGTCGAAGCCGGCCTCGGGCCGGCCGACGACCCGCATCGCGCCACTTATCTGATGGAGCATCTCGGCCTGACCGGCGAGGAGCGGCCGAACGACCTTTCCGGCGGCGAGGCGCGCCGCGCAGCACTCGCCCGCGTCATGGCGCCGGAGCCCGATATCCTGCTCCTCGACGAGCCGACCAATCATCTCGACCTGTCGGTCATCGAATGGCTGGAAGAAGAGCTTGCCCGCACCTCGTCGGCCGTGATCCTGATCTCGCACGACCGCCGCTTTCTCGAGCGCGTCTCGCGCGCCACCGTCTGGCTCGACCGCGGCCAGACGCGCCGGCTGGACAAGGGGTTCGCGCACTTTGAGGAATGGCGCGACCAGGTGCTTGAAGAGGAAGAGCGCGAACAGCACAAGCTCGGCCGCCAGATCGTGCGCGAGGAGCATTGGCTGCGCTATGGCGTGACCGCCAGGCGCAAGCGCAACATGCGCCGGCTCGGCGAGCTGCAGGCCATGCGCCAGCGTTTTCGCAGCCATCGCGGCGCCGAGGGTTCGGCGACGATGGTGGCAAGCGACGCCGCTGAATCCGGCAAGCTGGTGATCGAAGCCAAGGGCATCGAGAAGAGTTTTGGCGACCTCACCGTGGTCAAGGGCTTTTCGACCCGTATTCAGCGCGGCGACCGCGTCGGCCTTGTCGGGCCGAACGGCGTCGGCAAGACGACGCTTCTCAAGATGCTGACCGGCGAGCTGCCGCCGGATGCCGGCACCGTGCGGCTCGGCGTCAATCTGGAAATCGCAACACTCGACCAGAAGCGCGAGGCCGTCGACCCGCAGGAGACGCTGGCGAATTACCTGACCGACGGGCGCGGCGAGAACCTTGTGGTCAATGGCGAGCAGCGCCACGTCGTCTCCTATATGAAGGATTTTCTTTTCAAGCCGGAGCAGGCGCGCACGCCGGTGCGCGAGCTTTCGGGCGGCGAGCGGGCGCGACTGCTGCTGGCCCGGGTGCTGGCGCGGCCGGCGAACCTTTTGGTGCTCGACGAGCCGACCAACGACCTCGACATGGAGACGCTGGAGCTGCTGCAGGAACTGGTCGCCGGCTTTGCCGGAACGGTCGTCCTGGTCAGCCATGATCGCGATTTCCTTGACCGCACAGTCACCAGCGTGATCGCGCCCAACGGCGCCGGACGCTGGATCGAATATGCCGGCGGCTATTCCGACATGCTGGCGCAACGCGGCGGCTCGAAGCTGGAGGAGCGCAAGGCAAGGCCGAAGGCTGAAGCGAACGAAGCGACGGCCAGGGCCGAACAGACCAGCGCTAAAAGCCCGGCCAAGAAGCTCTCCTTCAAGCAGAAGTTCGCGCTGGAATCCCTGCCGAAGAAGATCGAGGCGGTGAGCGCGTCCATCTCAAGGCTGGAGAACAATATCGCCGACCCGTCCTTCTACGAGCGCGATCCCGCATCGTTCCAGAAGACCATCGCCGCGCTCGACAAGGAGCGCACCACGCTGACCTCACTTGAGGAAGAGTGGCTGGAGTTGGAGATGCTGCGCGAGGAGATGGAAGGCTAGCCGCTATAGGCAAGGCTCAGAGGCAGGCCTCGCAGATCGCAGCGATATGGCGTCTGTCGGTGCCGCAGCAGCCGCCAAGCACGGCTATCTGGCCGAAGCGGTCGCGCATGGCGCGGTAGCGCCGGCCGAGGTCGACAGGATCGCCTGGATCGAGTTCGGTCGCCGCATCCAGCTCGGCATGGCTTTTGGCGGAGGCGTTGGCCCGCACGCCGCGAATGCGCCTGATCCAGCGTCCGTCGCCGGCAAGGACGGCGTCGAAATGGCTCGGATGCGCGCAGTTGATCATGAAATATGCGGGGGCGCCGTCCGTTTCGTCGTCAACGGTCTCGATGGCGTCTCTCAGGCTCTCCCCCGAAGGCAGGCGTCCGTCCGTCTCGACGGTAAACGAAATCACCGACGGGAGCCCCACCGCCATCGCGGCACAGGCTATTCCGGCAGCCTCCTGCGCATAGGTCATCGTGATGGCGCTGACCATATCGGCGCTGGCATCGCGGAACGCCTTGACCTGATCGCCGTGATAGGTCTCGGCCTCGGCGGGCGTCATGACTGTGTCAATGCGGTAGCCGTCGCCACGGGGCCCGACCACCCCATTGACCAGCACGGTCATGCCACGCGCAACATAGGGCGCAGCCAGCGCCCGCGCCCATGACACTGCCTGCATGTCTATGCCCGACAATGCGACTTTCGAATAGCCGAGCTTTTCGCCCCAGTCCGGATTGGCGCGCCACGTCGGAGTATCGAGCACGAAGCCGACCCCGTGTTTGTCGGCGATGTCGAGATACTGGCGGAAATAGCGGGCCAACGTCGTCCGCCCCTCCTCCTCGCCAAGAAGCGGAAAGGCGGCGAAGGAGGGCAGATCGAGGCCTTCCAGAAAAACAAGCGAGGTCTCGAGGCCGCCATCGGTCAGGAAAACGGCTTCACCCAGCTCACGAACGTCGATCTTCGCACTGGTCATCGCCGTCTCCGGTCAGACCTGCCGCTTGCGCGACTATAGCATTTGAGGGCGAATTTGCCATGCCGGTCCGGTCGCGAAGGTCGCGCTGGTCCAAGCTATCCATTGCAGCACTCGCGTGATGCGCATATTCTATACGCATGTTGCGGAGGCTATCATGCGCAAGATTGCCGCAAATGCGGTCCGCCAGCCGGCAAATCTATCGATCGATTCACAGCTCATGAAGGAAGCCAAGGGGCTCAACGTGAATGTATCTCGTGCCGCCGAAGCCGGGATCGCAGAAGCCGTGGCAGCCGAGAAGACGCGGCTGTGGAAGCTCGAAAACCGCGCCACCATGGATGCCTGGAACGAGTATGTCGACACGTACGGCGTTCCGCTCAAGGAGCATCGGCAGTTCTGATGGCGCGCTATGACGCCTTTGCCGCCAGCGGCATCGAAGGCGGCTACCTCCTCGAGGTTCAATCCGACCTGCTCGACAATTTCAAGACGCGCGTCGTCGTTCCGCTTTTGCCCCTCGCGTCGGCGCCGCCGCCAATGCGGAGGCTGCACCCGGTCTTCGAAATCAATGGACGCAAGCTGGTCATGGCCACCCATCTGATCGCTACGGTGGCTGCGACGGAACTCGGGGAAACCGTTTCAACCTCGCGAAGCATCACGACGAGATCGTTGCAGCGCTCGACATGCTGTTTCAGGGCTTCTGAGCCGCTCGGCCTCAACCGGACGTCTTCGTCGCCCAGGCCTTCAGCGCCTCATCAAACACCTTCTCGCCCGGAATGCCCTTTTCCATGGTGAGCAGGGCACGGCGTCCGGTCTTGTAGACCACCGGCACGTCGATCCAGGCCTGCCCCCTGAGCAGCGTCAGGTTGGCGTCCTCGTCGGCCTTGGTGTCGTTGAGGGCGACGAGGAAGAAGCCGTCGGCGATCTTGGCCGGGATGCCGATCAGCGGGCTGCCGGCGTCCTGTTCCGAGCTCTTCATGGCGATGCGCAGGATGTTGTCGACGCCGCCGCCGTCAAACCCTTCCGGCGTCAGGAAGATCATCTCGATGATGTGGCTGGCCGGCAGCGTCTGGTCGGTATTGCGCCGGATGGTCATGCGCAGCTGGATGTCCTTGCCGGGTATCGTCGCCTCGGCGCGGATCGCCGGCTCCGGCGGCAGGTCGCCGCCCGGCGATTCCTGCACCAGCGACCAGACGATGCTGCCGGGCTCGGCGGTGCCCTGCTGGGTGCTGGTGCGCTCCTCATAGAAGATCGCTTTCTGGCCGACCGGCACGGTCGCTTGGGCCGTCGCAGGCGCAGTCCCGGACGCGGGTGGCGGAGTCGTGCCAGCGGCAGGCGGAGTGGCCGCCGCGGCCGGAGGCGTGGTTCCGGCGGCCGGCGCTGGCGGATTGGCGGCGGCACCGGCGGGCGCCGACGGCGTGGTCCCGGCAGGCGGGCT
>NZ_RZSV01000018.1:0-45753 GCF_004023205.1 Mesorhizobium sp. M1A.F.Ca.IN.020.03.2.1
TGACGGAACCGTCATCGGCACGCTCGCCGGGCGCCCGGCGAGCGTGCCGATGACGGTTCCGTCATGCGCGGTGACTGGAAGCGGGCAGGAAATGCCTTTTCGCGCGAGATGGCCCATCAGGCCGAGAAAAAAGGGCAGATCGGCCTTGTCGACGCGCTTCTCGTAGAGCGTCAATATGTAGGAACCGGTGGAAGCATGGACCAGAAAATTCGAGTTCTCGGTCCCTTCGGCGATGCCCTTGTAGGACAGGAGCTCGCCCACCGGATAGGCTTTCAGAAACGCGCTGAGCTCGTTTTCGTTGACGTCGGTGTAGACGGCCATCTGGGTTTACGCGGCTCCGTTGACGAAGGCCATGTCGGCCGCCGTCAGTTCGACATCGCGCAACACCCGCATCACCGGAAAATCCTCCGTTTCCGTGGCCGTGATGGCCAGATCGATGGTGACGTCGAAGCGTTGCCGGAACGCGTCGATGATCTCGTCGACGATGATTTCCGGCGCCGAGGCGCCGGCCGACAGGCCGAGCGTCGAAATCCTGCCGATCTCATCCCACGGAATTTCGGAGGCGCGCTGCACGAGAAGCGACATCGCGGCGCCCGCGCGCTCCGCCACTTCGACAAGACGCCGCGAGTTGGACGAGTTCGGCGCGCCGACGACGAGGAAAAGGTCGGCGCCGGCGGCCGTCTCCTTCACCGCCTCCTGTCGGTTGGTAGTGGCGTAGCAGATGGATTCGGCGGCCGGGGCGTGAAGCTCGGGGAAACGCTCTTGCAGCGCCCGGATGATGCCGGCGGTGTCCTCGACCGACAGCGTCGTCTGGGTGACAAAGCCAAGCGCCGCCGGGTCTGCCGGCACGAAGCTTGCCGCATCCGCCTCGGTCTCGATAAGGGTCACGGCTCCTTCCGGCAACTGGCCCATCGTGCCGATCACTTCCGGATGGCCGGCATGGCCGATCAGGAGCACATGGCGGCCGAGCCGCTGGTGCCGCATCGCCTGCTTGTGCACCTTCGACACCAGCGGACAGGTGGCATCGAGGTAGAACAGGTTGCGCGCCTCGGCGTCGGCCGGCACCGATTTCGGCACCCCATGCGCGGAAAAGACGACCGGCGACTGACGATGCTCGGGTGGGATCTCGGACAATTCCTCGATGAACACCGCGCCCAGGCTCTGCAGCCCCTCGACGACGTAGCGGTTGTGCACGATCTCATGGCGGACATAGACCGGCGCGCCGTATTTCTTCAGCGCCAGCACGACGATCTGAATGGCGCGGTCGACGCCGGCGCAGAAGCCGCGCGGCTGGCAAAGCCTGATCGTCAGCGGTGGCTTTTTTTCAATCATCAAAACGGGCCGGTTCAGTCGGAAAGCTGAAGGCGAAATGAGGCGTGCACCCCTGCCCTGTCAAGAGCGGCGCTCACTCCTCCTTCGCCGGGCGGCGAAGCCTGAGGATCAGCACCGCGGCAAGGGCGGCGGCAAGGCCATACCAGGTGACGGCATATTGCAGGTGGTTGTTCGGCAGATCGATGATGGTGACGCCGCCGACCGGCAGACCGCCGGGGTTAGGAGTCTTGTCGGCATCGATGAAGAAGGGCACCAGCACGGCTCCCGCTGGCAGACCGGCGCTCGAGGCCATGACGTCGCGGTCCTTCCAGTAAAAGATGTTCTTGGCGACGTCGTTGTCGGGCAGCATCATCGAGGGTTTTTCAGGCAGCGGATTGCGGGCAAGCCCGGTCACCGTCACCGTGCCGGCGACCTCGCCCTGCTTCCGCTTGGCCGGATCCTTGAGATCGTAAGGGACGAAGCCGCGGTTGACGAGCACGAAACGGCCGTCGTCGAGCCGCAGGGGCGTGTAGACATTGAAGCCCGTGTCGCCTTCCCAAGTGGCGAAGAAATGGCGCTCGCCCTGGTGCAGGAAAGTGCCGGTTACAGTCACCGGCGTGTAGTCGACATCGTGTGTGGCGGCGAATTCTTTCTCGACATCGGTCAGTGGCAAAGGTGCCGCATGGGTGCGCTTGTCGATGGTATCGATCAGCCCTTCCTTCCAGTGCAAGCGCTGGACCTGCCACGTGCCGAGGCCGAGGAGAATGGCGAACAGGACAAGGCCGATCCCAAGCAGCAGCGCCGAGCGCGGCCGCGAAGCGCCGGCAGTCGAGGAGGTCGCATCGCTCATTGGCCGCTGTCCAGCCTGCCTTCCGCGGCCTTCTTGGAATATTGCAGGGTGATCAGCACGCCCTTGATCAGGCGCAGCGCCGCCAGGCTCAGCACCAGCGCCAGCGGTATCCACAAAATGAAATGCAGCCAGAGCGGCGGGCTCAGCGACACTTCCATCCACAGTGCCAGGCCGACGACGATGAAGCCGATGATGAGGATGACGAAGACCGCCGGACCGTCGCCGGCATCGGCAAAGGAATAGTCGAGGCCGCAACTGTAGCAGCCCTTGCCGACGGTGAGGAAGCCGGAAAACAGCTTGCCCTCGCCGCAGCGCGGGCAATGGCCGCGCAGCCCGGCCGAGATCGGGTCGACGGGTGGCCAGATTGCCTTGTCTTCGCTCATGTCCGCACCGTAGACCCGTTCGGTCAAAAAGATAAGGCGGCCACGTCGCCGCAGCCGCCTCGTGAACTCAATCCAAAGGGTCTCAGTGGGCTTCGATTACCGCGCCGCTCGAGGCCCAGACATAGATCGCGGTGAACAGGAACAGCCAGACCACGTCGACGAAATGCCAGTACCAGGCGGCCGCCTCGAAGCCGAAATGCTGCTTCGGGGTGAAATCGCCCCGCATCGCCCGGATCAGGCAGACGAGCAGGAAGATGGTGCCGATGATGACGTGGAAGCCGTGGAAGCCGGTCGCCATGAAGAAGGTGGCGCCGTAGATCGAGTCCTTGAAGCCGAACGGAGCGTGCATGTACTCGTAGGCCTGCACCATGGTGAACAGCATGCCGAGGCCGACGGTCAGGATCAGGCCGTTGATCAGGCCCTTGCGGTCGCCGTGCAGCAGCGAGTGGTGCGCCCAGGTCACCGTCGTGCCCGACAGAAGCAGGATGATGGTGTTGTAGAGCGGCAGGTGGAAGGGATCGAGAACCTCCAGACCTTTTGGCGGCCAAACGCCGCCCGTGAAGGTGGTGCGGGCATATTGCGCGGCCTCGCCCGGGAATAGGCTGGCGTCGAAGAAGGCCCAGAACCAGGCGACGAAGAACATCACCTCGGAGGCGATGAACATGATCATGCCGTAGCGCAGGTGCAGCGACACGACGCGCGTGTGGTGGCCCTCATGCGCTTCCTTGATGGTGTCCGACCACCAGGCGAACATCGTGTAGAGCACGATGATCAGGCCGATGAAAAACAGCCACGGATTGGCGATGTTGTGGCCGAATATTGGGAAGCTGCCGGCCTTCAGATACTGCATTAGGCAAACGCCGCCGACGGCCGTGACCAATGCGCCGATCGAGCCCAGGAAAGGCCAAGGGCTGGGATTGACGAGATGGTAGTCGTGGTTCGGTTTTGTGTGCGCGTCTGCCATATCAACCCCCGAGGCTTGCTTCGGAATCTGGAACTTTGTTGCTGCTGCCAGCGGTCGGCGCGGACGACGCGACTGGCTGCTTCTTTTCGACCGGGAACATGGTGTAGGACAGGGTGATGGTCTTCAGGTCCTTCAGTTCCGGCACGTTGACGATGTCTGGATCGACATAGAACACGACCGGCATGTCCAGCGTCTCACCGGGCTTGAGCGTCGTGTCAGTGAAGCAGAAGCACTCCACCTTGTTGAAATAGGCGCCGGCCATTTCCGGCTGCACATTGAAGGAGGCGCGCCCGGTGATGGGGCGATCGAACTTGTTGGTGGCGCTGTAATGCGCCTGCGTGGTCTCGCCGATCTTGATCGTAACCGAGCGCGCGACGGGCTCGAACTGCCACGGAATGCCGTTGGTGTTGGCGTCGAAGCGGATGGTGATATCGCGGTCGAGCACGCGACCGGCATATTGCTTCTCGGCGCGCTGCGTCGTGCCGCCATAGCCGGTGACCTGGCAGAACATCTTGTAGAGCGGGACCGCCGCATAGGCCATGCCGACCATGCCAGTGAAGAAGGCAAGGCAGACCGCCACGACGATGCGGTTGCTGTTCTTCCCGATGGGTCCGGTCTCGCCGCTCATCGCCGCCTCACATCAAATTCGTCGGTATCAGGCCGGAGGCATGGTGGCCGAAGCGCACGATGGTGGCGATGTAGAAGATGATGACGAGCGCGGCCAGCGCGACGCCGATGGCAACGGAGCGGCTGCGTCGCGCCTTCCGCTGGCGTTCGGTCAAGGTGACCAGTTCGAGGTTCTTGTCGGCCACGGTCATGCTCCCCCCATGACGAGGGCACGCCCGACCACGCTGTCGACGAGATAGGCGGCAAAGATTGCGAAGAGATAGAGCAGCGAATAGCCGAACAGCGCCTTGGCCGGCTTCATCGCGCGGTCGGCATCGCTCATGCCCAGCACCTTCCAGGCATACCAGACGAAGCCCAGGCCGAGCAGGACGGAAACCGCGCCATAGGCGGCGGTGGTGTAGCCGAGCAGCCATGGCAACACGCCGACCGGCGCCAGGACTAGCGCGTAGGCAAAGATCTGGCGGCGGGTCGAGGCGTGCCCGGCGACGTTCGGCATCATCGGGATGCCGGCGCGGGCGTAGTCGTCCGACTTGAACAGCGCCAGCGCCCAGAAATGCGGCGGCGTCCACAGGAAAATGATCAGGAAAAGAATCAGGCTTTCGAGGCTGACCGATCCGGTCACCGCCGCCCAGCCGATCACCGGCGGGATGGCGCCGGCGGCGCCGCCGATGACGATGTTCTGCGGCGTCCAGCGCTTCAGCCACATCGTGTAGATGACGGCGTAGAAGAAGATGGTGAAGGCAAGAAGCGCCGCCGACAGCCAGTTGATGAGCACGCCCAGCGTCATCACCGACAGCGCGGAGAGCACGAGCCCGAAGCTCAGCGCCTCACCCGGCGTGACGCGCCCCGCCGGCACCGGACGGCTCGCTGTCCTGGTCATCACCGCGTCGATATCGGCGTCGTACCACATGTTGAGCGCGCCCGAGGCGCCGGCGCCGATGGCAATCGCCAGGATCGCGATCACCGCCAGCAGCGGATTGATGGCGACCGGCGCCGCGACCATGCCGACAAAGGCCGTGAAGACGACCAGCGACATCACGCGCGGCTTGAGGAGGGCGAAGAAATCGCCCGCGGTGGCTTCCGACATGCGAAAGCCAACTTCCTCCATCAATTTGTGGTCGGCAAGGGCCATGCGTACTTAAAGTCCATCATTCCGTTGGCCAAGACCGCCGGGCGAGCCGGCGGTCCTGTATCTGCGGCCTTACTTGATCTTCGGCAGCTGTTCCCACTGGTGGAACGGCGGCGGCGACGGCAGCTGCCATTCGAGCGTGGTGGCACCCTCGCCCCACGGATTGGCGCCCGCGACGCGCTTCTTCTGGAAGGCCTCGAACACGCCATAGAGGAAGATCGCAACGCCGACGGCGGCGATGTAGGAGCCGTAGGACGAGATCATGTTCCAGCCGGCAAACGCATCCGGATAGTCGACAGTGCGGCGCGGCATCCCGGCAAGGCCGAGGAAGTGCTGCGGGAAGAAGATCAGGTTGACGCCGACGAAGGTGACCCAGAAGTGGGTGTTGGCGATCACCGGCGAGTACATGTAGCCGGTCATCTTCGGGAACCAGTAGTACCAGCCGGCGAAGATGGCGAACACGGCGCCCAGCGACAGCACGTAGTGGAAGTGGGCGATCACGAAATAGGTGTCGTGCAGCGAGCGGTCGAGGCCGGCATTTGCCAGCTGAACGCCGGTGACGCCACCGATCGTGAACAGGAAGATGAAGCCCAGCGCCCACAGCATCGGCGGCTTGAAGGAGATCGAGCCGCCCCACATCGTGGCGATCCAGGAGAAGATCTTCACGCCCGTCGGAACCGCGATGACCATGGTGGCGAACACGAAATAGCGCTGCGTATCGAGCGACAGGCCGGTCGTGTACATGTGGTGCGCCCAGACGATGAAGCCGACCGCGCCGATCGCGACCATGGCGTAGGCCATGCCGAGATAGCCGAAGACCGGCTTCTTCGAGAAGGTCGAGACGATGTGGCTAACGATGCCGAAGCCCGGCAGGATCAGGATGTACACCTCGGGATGGCCAAAGAACCAGAACAGGTGCTGAAAGAGCAGCGGGTCGCCGCCCTGGTCCGGCACGAAGAAGGCGGTGCCGAAGTTGCGATCGGTGAGCAGCATGGTGATGGCGCCCGCCAGAACCGGCAGCGACAAGAGCAGCAGGAAGGCCGTGATCAGCACCGCCCAGGCGAACAGCGGCATCTTGTGCATGGTCATGCCAGGCGCGCGCATGTTGAAGATGGTGGTGATGAAATTGATCGCACCGAGAATCGACGAGGCGCCGGCGATGTGGAGCGACAGAATCGCAAGGTCCATCGCGGGGCCAGGCTGGCCGGATGTCGAGAGCGGCGGATAGATCGTCCAGCCGCCGCCGACGCCGAAGGCGCCGGGCGCGCTCGGTACGAACATCGAGCCGAGCAGCAGGAGGAAGGCCGGCGGCAGCAGCCAGAAAGAGATGTTGTTCATGCGCGGGAAGGCCATGTCCGGCGCGCCGATCATGATCGGCACCATCCAGTTGGCGAAGCCGCCGATGAGCGCCGGCATCACCATGAAGAAGATCATGATCAAGCCGTGCGCGGCGCCGAAGGCATTGTACATGCTCTTGCCGCCGTCGATGGCGGCATCACCCTGCATGCCGTAGACCATCTGCGCCAGACCGCTGAAGATCTGGATGCCGGGCTCCTGCAGCTCCATGCGGATGGCGACCGAAAGCGCGCCGCCGATAATCCCGGCCATGATCGCGAAGATCAGGTAGAGCGTGCCGATGTCCTTGTGGTTGGTCGAGTAGACCCAGCGGACCCAGCCATGCGGCCTGTGGTCGTGGTGGTCGTGAGCTGCAGCCTCTGCCATATTCCGCTCCGTTCCCTAATTCTTGCTAACCCGCGGCGTCAGTTGCCGGCGGCCGCTACCTTGTTGGTACCATCGATCTCGGCCATCAGCGCCTTGTTGGCGGCGGGCACGTCGGTCTTGGCCGTCTCCAGCCAGGTCTTGAACTGCGCGTCGGAGACGACGCGAACCGCGATCGGCATAAAGGCGTGATCCTTGCCGCAGAGCTGCGAGCACTGGCCGTAATAGAGGCCTTCCTTCTCCGCCTTGAACCAGGTCTCGTTCGTGCGGCCGGGCACGGCATCCATCTTGATGCCGAAGGACGGCACCGCGAAGGAGTGGATGACGTCGGTGGCGGTGATCAGCACACGGGTCATGGTGTTGACCGGCACCACCAGCTCATTGTCGACGGCGAGCAGGCGCGGATAGAGGTTGCGGTCTTCCTTGCCGGCCTTGGCGCGGTCACCGTCCTGAAGGATCGCCGAGTTGAAGGAGAAGCTCTTGTCGACCTGGTATTCGTAGTCCCAATTCCATTGGTTGCCGGTCGCCTTGACGGTCAGCTTGGCTTCTTCCGGCGGGGTATACTGCGCGGTGAGCAGTTGGAACGAGGGGATGGCGATGAGCAGCAGCACGATGACCGGGCCGACGGTCCAGATCACCTCGATCAGCGTGTTGTGGCTGGTCCGGGAAGGAACCGGGTTGGCGCTCGCGCGGAACCGCAGGATGACATAGGCGAGCAGGACCAGCACCAGCAGGGTGATGACCACGATGAATACGAAGGTGTAGTTTCCGAACCATTCGATCTGCCGCATCATGTCGGTCGCAGGCGCCTGGAAGGCGGTTTCCCATGGCCGCGGCTGATCCGCATAGGCGGATGCGCTGGAGAGGAGCGTGCCCGCGGCCGCAGCACCTGCCAGAAGTCTGGCGCTTGCCATGAATTTTCTCATCGCCCTCTCGTCTCCCACTTCCTGCAATCGGATCGCACCAATAACGAACGACGCCGGGATGGGGAATCCCGGTCTGTCCCTAAGGTGGTTCAAACCATACTCTATTTCCCTCCGCAAGGAAGGAGCGGGCGAAACCGTGCGGCATTTTTGCGCGCAGCCCGAAGGGCATCCCCGACCATCGCCGCCCCCGCGCCGGGCGGTCGCAATTCGGGCGAATTTGCTCTGGAAAAGCGCGTAATTGCCGGTATCTGGGCGGGCTGGCGACGGTCTCGTCCTTTTACTTGGCCTTGGCGCAGCTTAAAGTGCCGTGATTCGCAATGGAGCCGTTATGACTTCCTGGCTTTCGAGACCCTTGGCGAAGGTTATCTTCCTTGCCGCCTCGCTTAGCGCCAGTGTGGCGAACGCCGCGCCACCGCAGACCGCGGCGCCGCCCAGCGGCACGGTCAAGTCGACGCATGGCGCGTGGTCGATCATCTGCGACACGCCGGCCGGCGCGACCTCCGAACAATGCGTGATGATGCAGAACGTCGTCGCCGAGGACCGTCCGGAGATGGGGCTTTCCGTCGTGGTGCTGCGCACCGCCGACAACAAGGCGGAGATCCTGCGGGTGCTGGCACCGCTCGGCGTGCTCCTGCCCAACGGGCTCGGCCTCAATGTCGACGGCAAGGACATCGGCCGCGCCTATTTCGTGCGCTGCTTCCAGGACGGCTGCTACGCGGAAGTGATCCTCGAGAAGCCACTGCTCGACACGCTGAAGAACGGCACGTCGGCCACCTTCATCGTGTTCCAGACGCCGGAGGAAGGCATCGGCATTCCGGTCGATCTGAAGGGATTCGCCGAAGGCTTCTCGGCTCTGCCCTAAGTCCAGCGGCGGCAACGCGGCCGCCAGTCGGCTCGGGGCGATGACGATCGCGTGTGAAGGCCGGCGATTGTCTTGACCTCACTTCGCCCCTACATCGGGGGAATGCGAAACCGCCAGCGGACAGCCCTGCCATGAACAGCCTGATCGGCCAATTCGACATTTCCGACGACCGCGTCAAAGAGATCGTCGCCGATACCATCAAGGGCGCCGACGACGGCGAGTTGTTCCTCGAATACAGCGAGAACGAAGCGCTGATGTTCGACAACGGCCGGCTGAAGACGGCGAATTTCAACACCGACCAGGGTTTCGGGCTGCGCGCCGTCGCCGGCGAGGCGAGCGGCTATGCCCATTCGAGCGACCTGTCGGAAGCCTCGCTGCTGCGCGCCGCCGATGCCGTCTCCGCGGTGAAGGGCGGCTATTCCGGAACGCTTGCCGCAGCGCCCGCGCGCACCAATCGCCACCTTTACGGCGACGAGAATCCCATCACCTCGCCCAGTTTCGAGGCCAAGGCGAAGCTGTTGCAGGAGATCGACGCCTGGCTGCGCGCCGCCGATCCGCGCGTGCGCCAGGTGACGGCTTCGCTCGCCGCCTCGTGGCAGCATGTCGAGATCGTGCGCGGCGACGGCCAGGTGGTGCGCGATATCCGCCCGCTGGTCAGGATGAACGTCTCGGTGGTGGTCGGCGATGGCGACCGCCAGGAGAGCGGCTCCTACGGAATGGGCGGCCGCAAGAGCTTTGGCGAGTTCCTCACCGAGGAGAGTTGGAAGCACTCCGCGCGCGAGGCGCTGCGACAGGCGCTGGTCAATCTGGAGGCCGTTCCGGCGCCGGCAGGCACATTCGACATCGTGCTTTCCAGCGGCTGGCCGGGCGTGATGCTGCACGAGGCTGTCGGCCATGGCCTCGAGGGCGACTTCAACCGCAAGAAAACATCCGCCTTCGCCGGCCTGATGGGCAGCCAAGTAGCGGCAAAGGGCGTCACCGTCGTCGATGACGGCACCATCGCCGAGCGGCGCGGCTCGCTTACCGTGGACGACGAAGGCACGCCTTCGGCGCGCAATGTGCTGATCGAGGACGGCAAGCTGGTCGGCTACATGCAGGACCGCCAGAATGCGCGGCTGATGGGCATGAAGGCGACCGGCAACGGCCGGCGCGAAGGCTATGCCCACCAGCCGATGCCGCGCATGACCAACACCTACATGACCTCGGGCGATACCGCGCCGGAAGAGATCATCGCCTCGGTCAAGAACGGCATCTATGCCGTCTCTTTCGGCGGCGGCCAGGTCGACATCACCTCAGGCAAGTTCGTGTTCGGCTGCACCGAGGCCTACATGATCGAGGACGGCAAGGTGACGCAGCCGATCAAGGGCGCAATGCTGATCGGCAACGGGCCCGACGCCATGCACCGCGTCACCATGGTCGGCAATGACATGAAACTCGACAACGGCATCGGCATGTGCGGCAAGGCCGGACAGGGCGTGCCGGTCGGGGTCGGCCAGCCGCATCTGAGGATGAACCAGATGACGGTGGGCGGCACCAGGGTTTGAGCACGCTCAATCCGGCAGGTTTGAATAGCACTCCGCCGCTTGAGTATCTTACCTGTGTCTTACACGGGGTAAGCTTGCGATGGCTGGTGCCGAAAAACTCATAACCACCGTCTCGACCAAGGGACAAGTGATCCTCCCCAGCGCGATCCGGAAACGGAGGGACTGGGGTGCGGGCACACGTCTGCAGGTCGAAGACACACCAGACGGTGTTCTTCTGAAGCAAGTGCCGGCCTTCACCCCGACGCGACCGGAAGACGTGGTTGGCCTGCTGCCGCACCGCGGCAAGCCGAAGACGCTTGAAGAGATGAACGCGAGTGTCCTTGCCGAAGCGCGGCGGCGCCATGCTCGCAATTGATCCCAACCTTGTCGTCAGATACCTGACGAACGACCATCCTGAACGGTCACCTCGATCCGGCCGGAAAGCTCACACCTAGCTACCCGCCGGAGCGCGAACACAATCGTGTTAGCAGATTATTAATTGTTCAATTGCTTTGGCCGACGCTTCCGACTTAACTATCAGCAGTCTTCTCGTTGCGGTGGTGTTGGCAGTGCTGCGTTCCCCTGGCGTCCTGACCTCTTCATTCCTCCTTGGCCTTTGCTCGTTGATCGGTGTGACGTCGCTTTGCGTCGACACGGCGGCGGCGCAGTCGACATTGTTCAAGCGGCCATCGAGTCCGGTCGACCTGCGCTCCGCCACCGTTGGAGGACGTACCAGCGTCCCTTATGGCTGGATCGATTTCTGCCACCGCCGGCCGAAAGAGTGCAAAGTGCCTGCCCTGCAGCCGGCGAACGTCAAGCTGACCGCACAGAACATGCGAACCCTCAAGCGCATAAACCAGAAGGCGAACCGCGCCATCAAGCCCGTCAGCAACTATGATCACTGGGGCACGATGATGGACCACTGGGACTATCCGGTGGACGGCAAGGGCGACTGCAAGATCTACGCGCTCTACAAGCGCAAGCTTCTCATGGAAGCGGGATTTCCCCGCCAGGCGCTGCTGATGACGGTGGTGCGCGACCTGAACAACGAAGGCCACACCATCCTGACCGTGAAGACCGACAAGGGCGATCTCGTGCTCGACAATCTGGTCGACGAAGTCCGGCCCTGGAACGCGACCGGCTATTATTTCCTGAAGCGCCAGTCGCAGCAGAACCCGAATATTTGGGTATCGATCAATCAGCGCGGCGGCACGCCGAAAACCTGACGGATGCCGCCAGGCTCAACCGAGCGGCCTCGACAGCCGAGGCATTCCGTTTCTGACGATTGATACGCGCGGACCGGCGCCTCTGCCTTCCACGTTCATGGCCGAAAAATCGGCTCGCAGAGGTACGCGCCGGCCTACTGGTTGCAGGCCGGCTCGCCCTGCTGTCCGCAAGAGAGCTTCTTCTTGCGCTGCGGCTTCTTCCGGGGGACACTCCGCTCTTGCATCTGCGGCCTCGGCTGCGAACGCAATTCCGAGCGAGGCTCCGATCTCTGCCGCCGCAGCACCTGCTCGTTAGGCCTTTCCTGCCTGAACTGGCGCTGCGCATTGTCGTTCGGCCTGTTGACCTTGAAGTTGCGCTGGACGGTGACCTCCCGGCCGGCAGAACCTTCTTCGTTCTGCAGCCGGCGCAACGTCCTGCGCCTGTCGTTCCCGCTGGCCGAGCCCTGATTCTCGTCGGAGAACACGGTCGGATTGTTCCTCCTGAGCCGCTTCTGCACGGCCGGTCCATTGTCAGTTGGCCCACCACTAACGCTCGGCAGTCTACGGAACTTCTTGCTCTTGGCCGAGCCCTGGTTGTCATCGGAGAACACGTCGGGAGTGTTCTTTCTGAGCCGCTCGCGCACGCTCGGCCGGTTCTCGGCCGGCATCCGGTTGACGGTAGGCAGTTTACGGACCTTCCTGCCCTTGTCGTTCGCGGCGGCCGAACCTTGTTCGTTCGGTTCGACCACGGACTGGCCTGCGGACAAATCCTTGCGCGTCAGCTTCCTCGGCTTGCCACCGCTCCGTTCGGATAATGCCTTGGTATTGTTCTGCCTGAACTTCTCCCGCGCGCTCTGCCCGTTGTCGGCCGGCATGCCGTTGACGGCGGGCAGGTTGCGGAGCTTTTTACCCCTCTTCCGATCTGTGTCCTGCTTCCCGGTCCGGTCAGGACCGGCATTTCCGGTCGCCTCTTGGTTGCCGCCCGAGATGCCTTGCCTGCCGGGTTGCCTCTTCAATTTGTTGCCGCGCAAGTTCTGGCCGTCGGGCGCCGACTTGCCGTTGACCAGCGGCAGCCTCTTGCCATCGGCTCCAGGCAAAGCGTGTTCGGTTGAGAGCTTGCCGGTTCTGGACGAGGTCTCCGGCGAGGTGTCAGGCTGCTGGCGCTGGATAACACGCTGACCAGGCTTCGGCGGCAGGGCGCCCTGTTGCTGCTGATTGGATGAGGCCTGACGGAACTTGGCCGCCCTCTTCTGCAGAAGCGGCGGCAGGGGAACCTTGGCCGCCAGCGCATCGGCGCGGCCACCAACGGCGCCTTCCATCGTTTTCCGGGCTGTACGGCGGTCAAGCTGAACACCGGCGCTCGGCTGCGCGGCCCGATCGATGGTCTCGTTTTTGATCGTCGTGTTGATGGTGTTGATGACCGTCGTGTTGTGGATGTTGTTGAAGATGATGGCGTTCGGCGGCGGCACGACGTGGCGCGGCGGGTTGATGAATACGGGGATCGGCACGAATACCGGCGTCGGCAGGACGAACGCTTCGATCGGCGGCGGAGGTGGCGGAAGCACGATGAAATCCGGCGGCGGCGGCGGCAGGAAGACCACCGTGATCGGCGGCGGCGGTTCGAAGTCGAAATCGGGATCGTCGAAATAGAGCACCGGACGGTCGATATAGATGATTTCCTCCTCCGGCGGCGGCGGCAAATCATACTCATAGACGGTGAACTCCTCCGGCGGCTCCAGGGCAGCGTCGAAATGTTCGAGCCGCCGTCGTGCGTCCCAGGCATGCGGACCACGCGGATAGCGCCGCAGATAAGACCAGTAGGCTTCCGGCGTGTCCTCGAGCCAGGTCTCGCGCCAGGTGATCGCCTCGCGCCGCGCAGCGACAATGGCGCGCACGCGCTTAGCCATCGGATCGTGTGGATAGGCGACGAGGAAATCCTCGTAGCCGCGCATCGTGTCGCGGTCGAGAGCCGCGATATAAGCGTCTCGAGCGTCGAAATCCTGGATCGCCCTGGTCCGATTGGAGCGGGATTCGGCCTCCGAAACCTTGGGCGCGGGCGCGTCCGCGGCACGGTCGAAGAAGACGAAAGGCGCGGTGATCTTCGAGGCATGCCACGGCACTTCCGCGCCTTGCGTCATCTCGTTGACGCGCAGCCGCGTGCGGTCGAACACCTCGTCAAGCGACAACCCGCCCTCGCGTATCATTTCGGCGAGCGCCTGGGCATAGGCGCCGTAAGGGCCCTTGCCTTCCGGCGCGACCGTTCCCGGAGCCGCGTTGAACGCAATCAGCATGTTCGGGTCGGGATCGACAAGCGCGAGACCACCGGCCAGGGGCTGGCTCATCTTGGGCAAGGCATCAGGCCGCGCCGCGTCGAGCACGACGATGTTTACCTTCGTCGGCAATCCGGCCAACGACCGGGTGACATCGGAGAGCCGCATTGCCTGAAGCGGCACGTCGGCTGGACTGGCGATCTGGGCATCGACCGGAAGAAAGTAGTTCTCCCCCTCGAACTGCACGCCGTGGCCGGCAAGATAGACGAAGACGACCGCGTCGGGACCGGCGGCGGAAACCTTGCCGAGAAAATCGCGCAGCGCGCCGCGCAGCGAGTCCTGATCGACATCGCGCGCGCCGACGACGTCGAACCCTGCCGCCTGCAGGGTCTGCGCGATCAGGCCGGCGTCATTGGCGGCAGTCGCGAGCTCGCCGGACTGATAGGCGCCGTTGCCGATGACGAAGGCGAGACGTTTTTGCTCTTGCGCGAGCGCACCGGTCGCGGACGCGGCGCCAAAAGCGATGAGAACGATGAGGCTGAGGAATTTTAGAAGCGTCTGCATGGCAATGCGCTGTCCGTTATCCGTCATCCGCCATCCGCTTATTTCAGTAACGCCGAAAGAGCAGGAATGTTTCCCTAACAGCGCAAAACTAAGACCTGCAAGAAGGCGGCTTTAGGGCGCAAATTTCGGAAAAGAGAGCCTTCAAGTTTCTTGCGAACCGGCTCTCGCGGACTACCGGCGCCGCTTCGGCTTCTCCAGCAGCGCGACGGCCTCGACATGCGGCGACCACAGGAACTGGTCGATCGGCGTCACGCTCTTCAGTTGATAGCCGCCGTCGATGAGGATGCGCAGATCCCGCGCCAGCGTCGTCGGATTGCAGGAGACGGCCGCGACCAGCGGCACGTCTGAGCGGGCGATCTGCTTGGACTGATCCTCCGCGCCGGCGCGCGGTGGATCGAAGACGAGGCCGTCGAAGCCGCTCAGCTCCTTGAAGGTCAGCGGCCTGCGGAAGAGGTCGCGACGCTCGCTGGTCACGCGCTTCAAGCCGCTGGCGAAGCGGGAGGCACGGTCGAGCGCGGCAAGCGCCGGGGCGTCTCCCTCCACGGCGTGGACCTCCGACTTCGCCGCCAGCCGGAGCGCGAAGCTGCCGCAGCCGGCGAACAGGTCGGCGACCTTCTTGGCACGCGACAGGTGCTGGCAGACGAGACCGGCCATCGTCTGCTCGGCGGCCTCCGTCGCCTGCAGGAAGGCGCCGGGCGGCAGGGCGACGGCGACCGAGCCGAACTGCACCACCGGCTTCTTCGGCTCGACGATCACCTCGCCGTCGATCGAAAGCCTCGCCAAGCCCGCGGCCATCACGAAATTGGAAGCGATGCGGCGCTGGTTTTCGCCGAGCTTGCCCGCGTCATGGACGGCGACATCGAGGCCGGACGCCGTGGCGGTGACGGTCATGTGGAAGGCTTTCGGCGTCGCGCAGACCAGTCCTGCCAGCCTTCGCAAAGGATCGAGCGCATCAACGATTGCCGGCAACGAGATCGGGCATTCCTCGATAGGAATGATCTCGGAGGAGAGCGCGCGCACGAAGCCGAGCAGCATGCCGGCATCGGTGCGCCGAGCGCTGAAGACGACGCGCCGGCGCGTGTGCGGTGCGCAAGGCACCAGCGCGTCGATCTGACCAGCGATGCCCTTGATCTTGAGCGCCTGCACCACCCGTTCGCGTTTCCACTGCCGGTAGCCGTCGGCCTCGAAATGCTGCAACGCGCAGCCGCCGCATTCGGTGAAGTGTCGGCAGGGCGGATCAACCCTAAGCGGTGAAGCCTCAACAACCGACATCAGCGTCGCGCGGTCCTTCCGGCGCGCGGCGGTGACCGTCTCGCCAGGCAGCGTGAACGGGATGAAGACCTCGCCGCCATCGGCACCGGCGATGCCGTCGCCCTGCGAACCGAGCCTTGTGATGGTGAAGCGCGCGCTCATGGCGATGCCGCGTCCTTGATCGCGGCGAGCAGGAACTCGCGGTTGCCGTCGCCGCCCTCGATCGGCGATGGATGCAGCCCGAGCACGCGCCAGCCCGGCATGCCGGCAAGCCAGCCGCGCAAACCGGCGGCGATGCGCTCGGCCTCGCTCGGGTCCTTGAGCAGTCCGCCCTTGCCGATCGCCTCGCGACCCGCCTCGAATTGCGGCTTGACGAGAAGCAGCGCCCTGGCGCCCTCGCCCGCCAAGGCCAGCGCCGGCGGCAGCGCCAGCTTCAGCGAGATGAAGCTGACATCACAGACCAGGAAATCCGGATCGCGGTCGCCAAGATCGGCGGCGGTCAGGTCCCGCGCATTCAGCCCTTCAATGACCGTGACCCGCCGATCGGTGGCAATTTCCGGGTGCATCTGGCCGTGACCGACATCGATCGCCGTGACATGGGTAGCACCACGCTCGAGCAGCACCTGGGTGAAGCCGCCGGTCGAGGCGCCGATATCGAGCGCCTCATGCCCAGAGGGATCGAGGCCGAAATGGTCGAGGCCGGCAATCAGCTTCAGCGCCGCGCGCGACACATAGGCCTGCGCCGGATCGTCGACGGTAACGACACAGTGTGGCGCGACGGGCTGGCCCGGCTTGCGGGCGACTGCGCCGTCGACAGTGACGGTGCCGCGTTCGATCGCGTCGCGGGCGCGGGAACGGCTGGCGAACAGGCCACGTGCGACGAGCAGTTCGTCGAGACGCGGACGCGCGCTGGCGGGCAAAGAGGAACTCATCGGCCTTCATTGGCGAAAGCCGGCGGCGAAGGCAATGGCAGCCCTGTTGAATATGGCGCGGGGCACGGCAGAATGCCGGTGCCTATAGTCCGCTCACCCGGGCGAGGAGGAGCCATGCTGAAGGGAACCTGCCATTGCGGCGCCGCTCACTGGACGCTGGAAGGCGATCCGGGATCGATCACCGCCTGCAACTGCACCCTTTGCCGCCGCTACGGCACGCTCTGGGCCTATGACTATGTCGACGAGCGCATCCGCATCGCAGGTCCGACGAGCTCCTACAGGAGGGTCGAGGTGGCCGAGCCCGCGCTGGAAATCCTGTTCTGTCCGAAATGCGCCTGTGTGCTCGCCTGGCGCGGGTTGCTTCCCGGCTCGAGCGGCCGCACTCGCATCGCCGTCAATGTCAGGCTGGCCCCGCCGGAGGCGGTCGCCGACCTGCCGATCGAGCATTTCGACGGCCTCGAAACGTTCGACGACCTGCCGCGCGACGGCCGCTGCGTGCGCGATATGTGGTTTTAGAAAATAGTCCGCGAGACCGGGCGCTCGACCGCCGGCATCAGGCCGTCATTGTGGGAGGCTTGCTCGCGCGGCTCAGCAGGAGCCGGCGCCGTCGGCGCGGCTTCCTGCGGAACCACCAGTTGGGGAGCCTGCTTGTAGGAGAAGCCGCCGCGGATGTTGCCCATCTTGCCGGCAACGATGTCCATCACCGCCTTTTCGAGGTTGCGGTCGTAACGCGTTTCGGCTGCCACCGGCGCGGCCATGGCACTCAGCAGGGCCATGCCGCAAAGGAACGAATTCATTGTTCTTATCCCCTGCCTAGGACCAGGGTTTTAGCAGGGCGCCCGTTGAAAATCGGCCAAAAGACAAGGTAACCGAACGGCCAAATGAAAACGTAAACAAACAGTTGCAGCCGCAGCCAGCAAACTCAATCGGAGAGCTGAGGTTTCGATTCAGGCGCGCTGCGCCTGCATGCCATGGCCGAGTGCGGCGAAGACCGTCCGCACGATGCCGGTCGTGTCGAGGCCCGCGTCGGCATACATCTTCTCAGGCTTGGCGTGATCGGTGAACTCGTCCGGCAAGACCAGCGGGCGCACCTTGAGGCCGTTTTCCAACAGGCCTTCATGGGCGAGGAAATGCAGCACCTGGCTGGCGAAGCCGCCGACCGCGCCCTCCTCGACCGTCACGAGAACCTCATGCGAGCGCGCCAGGCGGCGGATGAGATCCTCGTCCAGCGGCTTGGCGAAGCGAGCGTCGGCAACGGTGGTCGAAAGGCCCGCGGCGCCGAGCTCCTCGGCGGCCAGCAGGCAATCCTGCAGCCGCGTGCCGAACGAGAGCAGCGCCACCTTGGTGCCTTCCTTGAGAATGCGGCCTTTGCCGATCTCGAGCACTGAGCCGCGCTCCGGCATGTCGACGCCGACGCCGTTGCCGCGCGGATAGCGGAAGGCGATCGGGCCGCCGTCGTAGTCGGCTGCCGTGCGCACCATATGGCGAAGCTCCGCCTCATCGGCGGCGGCCATGACGACGAAGCCAGGCAGCGAGGCGAGGAAGGTCGTGTCGAAGGCGCCGCAGTGCGTGGCGCCGTCGGCGCCGACGAAGCCGGCGCGGTCGATCGGGAAGCGCACCGGCAGTTTCTGGATTGCCACGTCGTGCACCACCTGATCGTAGGCGCGCTGCAGGAAGGTCGAATAGATGGCGGCGAAGGGCTTGTAGCCTTCGGTGGCGAGGCCGGCGGCGAAGGTCACCGCGTGCTGCTCGGCAATGCCGACATCGAAGGTTCGGGCCGGGAACACCTCGCCGAAGAGGTCGAGGCCGGTGCCACTCGGCATCGCGGCGGTGATCGCCACGATTCGTTCGTCCTCGCGCGCCTCCTGGATCAGGCTCTCGGCGAAGACCTTGGTGTAGCTCGGCGCGTTGGCCGGCGCTTTCGCTTGCGCGCCGGTGATGACGTCGAACTTGTTGACGCCGTGATACTTGTCGGCGGCGGCCTCCGCCGGCGCGTAGCCCTTGCCCTTCTGGGTGACGACATGGATCAGAATGGGACCGTCGCCATTATCGCGGACGTTCTTCAGCACCGGGATCAGGTGCTCCAAATTGTGTCCATCGATCGGGCCGATGTGGAAGAATCCCATCTCCTCGAACAGCGTGCCGCCGGTGACGTAACCGCGCGCATGCTCGACCGCGCGGGTGATGGCGCTGTCGGCGCGCTTGCCGAGATAGGAGGTCAGCTTCTTGCCGAAATCGCGCAGGCCGAGATAGGTCTTGCCGGAGGCAAGCCTCGCCAGATAGGCGCTCATCGCGCCGGTCGGCGGGGCGATCGACATGTCATTGTCGTTGAGGATGACGATCAGGCGGGCATTGAGCGCGCCGGCGTTGTTCATCGCCTCATAGGCCATCCCGGCGGACATGGCGCCGTCGCCGATGACGGCGATGACATTGTTGCGGCCGCCCGCAAGGTCGCGGCCCATCGCCATGCCGAGGCCGGCCGAAATCGAAGTCGAGGAATGCGCTGCGCCGAAGGGGTCGTATTCGCTCTCTGCGCGCCGGGTGAAGCCGGAGAGACCGCCTTCCTGGCGAAGCGTGCGGATGCGGTCGCGGCGGCCGGTCAGAATCTTGTGCGGGTAGGCCTGGTGGCCAACGTCCCAGATCAGCCGGTCTTCCGGCGTGTTGAAGACATAGTGCAGCGCAACCGTAAGCTCGACGACGCCGAGACCGGCGCCAAGATGGCCGCCGGTGTGCGACACCGCATCGATCAGCTCCGCGCGCAGTTCGGTCGCCAGCTGCGGCAGCTCGCTTTCATCAAGCGTCCGCAAATCCGCGGGGATGCGGACTTTGTCGAGGAGCGGCGTGTCAGGCTTCGGGTTCACTCTGGGACGGCCTGTCAACTTAACCTTGGGTTAACCTTCAAATATGCGCTTTGCTATGCGCGAGATAGGCTGACGGCGCGCCAATGTAAATGCGTGTCAGTGACGCGCCTGGCGCAGAATGTCCATCCTGCGCTAACCTTCCGGCAGCGGAATGAATTCTTCCTCATCGCCAGGAACGATATCGAAGCGGCCCGTCTTCCATTCTTCCTTGGCCTGCTCGATGCGTTCTTTCGAGGACGAAACGAAATTCCACCAGATATAGCGCTTGGAGCCCAGCGACGCTCCGCCGAACAGCATGAAATGCGCGCCGCGCTCGGACGACACGACGATTTCCTCGCCCGGTTTGAACACCAAAAGCCGCTCGGCCGGGAAACGGTCGCCGGCAATCGAAACCTCGCCCTCCAGCGTGTAGATGGCGCGTTCCTCGGCGTCGCCGGGGATTTTGACGCTGGCGCCCGCCGCCAGCCGCAGATCGGCATAGAGCGTTTCCGAGGCGGTCGCGACGGGCGAGCGCAGCCCGGAAAATTCGCCGATGACGACGCGGCCGCTAACGCCCTCGGCATCGATTTCGGGCAGTTGGACGACCGACGTGTTCGCGAACACCGGGGCGATTTCTTCCTTGCTGTCCGGCAGCGCCAGCCAGGTTTGCAGGCCGGAAATCGACATCGGCGCGCCGCGCAATTCCTCGGGCGTGCGCTCGGAATGAACGATGCCGCGGCCGGCGGTCATCAAATTCACGTCGCCCGGCGCGATCACCATTTCGGTGCCGAGCGAGTCGCGATGCCTGATCTTGCCGTCGAACAGATAAGTGACGGTGGAAAGCCCGATATGCGGATGCGGGCGCACGTCGATCGCATGGCCGGCGCGCAGGATGGCCGGACCCATGCGGTCGAAGAAGATGAACGGACCGACCAGCCTGCGCTTCGCCGTCGGCAAGGCGCGGCGAACCTCGAAGCCGCCAATGTCCTTGGCGTTCGGAATGACCATCAACTCGATCTGGTCGCAGGCGAAGGCGTCGCCGGCCTCAGGATCGTTGCCCGGAAAGAAGCTCATGACCGGCGTCAGGCGAAGCGGAGCGCGGATCGGGCCTTCGCCTTGGCGGCCTCTTCCTCGCGGTTGCGCGGATGCTGGGTGGTTTCGAGGCTGTCAAGCAGCTCGCGCGCGGCGGCGGCGATCGCCTCGACGGCGTGGTTGAAGGCATGCTCGTTGCGCTTGGACGGCTTGGTCGCGCCGCTCAGCTTGCGAACGAACTGCAGCGCCGCGTCATGGACCTCGTCGTCGGTCGCCGGCGGATCGAAGTTGAACAGGGTCTTGATGTTTCGGCACATGCTTTAACTCCTTACCTGCTTTCTGCCCGAACCGGTCTGACATTGTGCACCGAGGTGTGTTGAGATTCAGGTCAGACCGAGCCGAAAATGGCGGGTTCCGAGAACCGGACCGGAGCGTACTTGAAGGACGTGAGCACCGGAACCGCAGAAAGCCGCGTTTGCAGGCGGCCTCACCTGAATATCAATACACCTCACTCGGCGTCGAGCGGCTCCGTTCCAACCGGCTTGCCGTCGCGCGAGAGCCTGATCTTCTCGACCTTGTCCTCGGCGGCCTTGAGCAAGCGGTCGCAATGAGCCTTCAGCGCCTCGCCGCGCTCGTAGATCTTGATCGACTGGTCGAGCGGAACGTCGCCGCGCTCCAGATCATCGACGATCTTCTCCAGCGCGTCGAGCGCCTGTTCGAAGCTCATCGCCTTGACGTCTTGGTTAGCTTCATCAGCCATCATTCATCCCTTCATCAGCCGCCCGACATGGGCGGCGACCGAAAATGCCAATCCTTGCAGATCGTAACCGCCCTCCAGCAGGCTGACGAGCCGGTTGCCGCTGTGGCGCCCGGCGCGCTCCATCAGCTGGCCGGTCGCCCAGTCGAAATCATCCTCGGTCAGGTTGATCGCGGCCAGCGGATCGCGATGGTGCGCATCGAAACCGGCGGAAATGATGATCAGATCCGGCTGGAAGGCGTCGATCGACGGCAGCACGCGCGACAGGAAGGCGTCGCGGAACGTGTCGCTGCCGGTGCTCGGCGCAAGCGGCGCGTTGACGATGTTGCCGGCGCCGGTCTCGCTCTTGGCACCGGTGCCCGGATAAAGCGGCATCTGGTGGGTCGAGCAATAGAGCACCGACGGATCGTCCCAGAAAATGTCCTGCGTGCCGTTGCCGTGATGCACATCCCAATCGACGATGGCGACGCGCTCGGCCAGAT
The DNA here is from genome assembly GCF_004023205.1 of Mesorhizobium sp. M1A.F.Ca.IN.020.03.2.1. NCBI lineage: Bacteria > Pseudomonadati > Pseudomonadota > Alphaproteobacteria > Hyphomicrobiales > Phyllobacteriaceae > Mesorhizobium > Mesorhizobium sp. M1A.F.Ca.IN.020.03.2.1. The sequence continues at coordinate 21,628 of NZ_RZSV01000018.1, forward strand.
GCTTCTCCTGCGCATAACGGGCGGCGATCGCCGCGGTGTTGAACAGGCAAAAGCCCATCGCGGTCGCTTTTTCGGCGTGATGGCCGGGCGGACGCGCGGCAACGAAGACATTGGCGGCACGGCCCTCGAACACATCGTCGACGGCGGCGTTCGCCGCGCCGATCGCCGTCACCGCGGCCTGCCAGCTTTTCGGGCTGGCGCTGGTGTCGGCATCGATCGAGACGATCCCCGTCTCGGGAATCGCAGCGCGGACACGGCCGACGAAATCCTCCGGATGCGCGTAAAGGATAGTCGCCTCGTCGCCTTCCGGCGCCTCGACGCGGTCGAGGGCCGAAAAAGCCTCGTCGTCGAGCACGCGCTCGATGGCGCGCAAACGGTCGGGCCGCTCGGGGTGGCCGGGCGGCGTGAGGTGTTCCAGGAATACCGGATGAGTGTAAAGACGAGTGGTCATGGCGCCTAATCTAGGCACCTGTCGCACGGATAGCCATGTTTCAGCGCCGAATGATTGGGGAAATCGCGCCCAATCGTGTCGCTGGCGGCATTGGCCCGGCCTCGGCTTCGCGATAAGGTCGCGTCGCTGCCTGGTGCCCGCAACGCGGGAGAATCGGGAACACGGTTGAAATCCGTGGCGTGCCCAACGCTGTGAGGGGGACCGCGCCGGCAAACGCCACTGTCCCAGACGGGAAGGCGCCGGATGCGGGTCGATCCCGAGCCAGAAGACCGGCCCGGCAGACATGGTCATCCGCATGGTCAGGCGGAGGACTGCTTATCGCAAGGGGACAAGCGATGCAGGCACGAACAGCCGCCGCCGGCGGCGATGACTTTGACCAATTGGCGCGCGACGCCGTCTACCGGGCCATGTTCACCCGGCGCGACGTGCGCAGCCATTTCCTTACCGACGATCTCGACGACGGCGTTTTGGCGCGGCTGCTCACCGCGGCACACCACGCGCCGTCGGTCGGCTACATGCAGCCCTGGAACTTCATCATCATCCGGGACGCCACAAGGCGGCGGCAGGTGCGCGACCTTTTCCTCGCCGCGCGCGAACAGGAACTGCCGGCGATCGAGGTGGAGCGGCGGGCGCTCTACCGCAAGCTGAAGCTCGAGGGCATCTGCGAAAGCGCGCTCAACCTCTGCATCACCTGCGACCGCCAGCGCTCGAAGAACTCGCCGCTCGGGCGCTGGCACAATCCGGAGATGGACCTCTACAGCACCGTCTGCGCGGTGCAGAATTTCTGGCTCGCGGCGCGGGCGGAAGGCGTCGGGGTTGGCTGGGTGAGCATCATCGAGCCCGAAGCGCTGAAGCGACTGCTGTCGATCCCCGAGCACGTCACGCCGATCGCCTATCTCTGCGTCGGCCGCGTCTCGGAATTCGCGCCAAGGCCCGACCTCGAAGCGCATGGCTGGGGCAAGCGCCTGCCGCTGCCCGAGCTGGTGATGAGCGAGACCTTTTGCGGCGCCGGCGAGGCGCCGCTCAAATCGGCGATCGCTCGTCTCGGAGAACGATTGAAGCCTTAGAACCGCTCGGCGTTCCATAGACCCGCACCAACCGCAACGCGCCATCGCGCTTCGCGTTTGCGCAATGGCGCATTGGCAGGCCTGACCGTCGTTGCCCGCTCTCAGAAACCGGGGATTGTTCGCGCATCGCTTGACAACGTGACGGTTCTTCTTGGCGTGATTGGGCCGGATCTCCGCACTCGCTTCCTCACGGCTAACCCTGTGCCAAGCGATGTCGTTCTCGGGCTTCAACGTCTCGCGAATTCACCGGCGTTCGCAATTAAATTCTGTCTTCTCATGTGAATAGGCAGATTGAGCTGGGCTACGGCGCTTATTGTCGGGCCATAGATGAGACCCGGCGCGTTCCCATGAATTTTTTTGCAATAGATCGGTCCGCCGAACATGAGGACGAAGCGGAATGGGAGCGCATCCGCGCAAAATACCCGCCGCAAGAACCACTCCTCAACTTGAACAACGCCGCGGTCAGTCCCCCACCGACTGTTGTCGAGGAAGCGACGGTTGACGCCTACCGCTTCATCAGTCGCAATCCCGACTACAATATGTGGAGCAAGCTCGACACAGCACTTCCTCATATCAAACGCGAGCTGGCGGAACTGATCGATTGCAGCCCCGGAGAGATCGCGCTGAACCGGAATTCGTCGGAGGGTCTTTCGACAGCGATCTTCGGAATACCGCTGACTAAGGGCGATCAAGTGCTGATCTCGCCTTGGGACTACCCCAGCGTTCGTGCGGGCTGGCTGCAGCGGCAACAGCGCGAGGGCATCGAGGTTGTAAACTGCACCTTCGACCTCATGGACAGCGACGACGACATCATCGAATCCTATGTTCAGGCGATGACCCCGCGTACCCGCGTCCTGCAGCTGACTCACATGTACCACTGGAACGGGCGTGTCCTGCCGGTGAACCGGCTCTGCGAGATCGCGCGGGAGCGCGACATCATGACTGTCGTCGACGGTGCCCAGACTTTTGCTCAGATGCCGGTCAGCTTCCGCGAACTCGATTGCGATTTTTTTGTCACCAGCCTGCACAAGTGGCTCGGTGCTCCTATCGGCAACGGGATGCTGGTCGTCAGCGAACGCCGGATCGATACCACCTGGCCATTGCTTGCACCTTTCGACCAGCCCGCGGTGCACATAGACAGATTCGACCATTGGAATCTCGGCACCTACAATTCCGCTGTCCAGGCAGGAATCGCGCCCGCAATTCAATTCCACAAGGCGATCGGCGCGGAACGGATGCATGCGCGACTGCGCGAACTCACCCGATATTGGGTAGGTCTCGTCCAGGACATTCCCGGTTTCAGGCTCCATACGCCGACCGACACGGACAGCCTCGCTGCGATAAGTCTGTTTTCGATCGACAGCATCGACATGCAGCAACTCGAGCGCGACCTTCGCGAGAAACACCAGGTCCACGTGAAATACCGCAAGGTCGAGCACGTCGAGGGTTTGCGGGTTTCGCCACACATTTACATGCTTAAGCGCGATCTTGATGCCTTTGTCGCCGCGCTGCGAAGCGCTGTGGAGTGAACCGACGAATTTCTCGGGGCTGTGCCTGACCTTAGCCGCCTGCTGTCTGGCGAATAGCGTTTTCGCAGTCGAGGGGTGCAGGATGGCAGCGCCGCTATTGCGCTTAAAGCTGCCTAGGCCTGCACCCTGACAAGAGTTCAATAGTTTCGCTCAAGGCCGTGAGCGTGGTCTGCATTTTTGAGGTCTATCAATGCGCCAAGTCTATGTGAGTGGATCCTATCTACCGGAAAGCGAGGCCCGTATCTCGGTCTTCGATCGGGGCTTCCTGTTCGCCGACGGAGTCTATGAGGTCACGCTCGTTCTTGATGGCAAGCTCGTCGATTTTGCCAGTCACATGGCGCGCCTGCGGCGATCGCTCCGTGAGCTCGATATGCCGTTCTCCCTGACCGAAGCAGATCTTTTGAAGATCCACAGGGAGCTCATTGGACGGAACAATGTATCCGAGGGACTTGTCTATTTGCAGATCACCCGGGGCGCGGCCGACCGCGATTTCATATTTCCTACTCGGGATACGCCGAACACCGTGGTGCTCTTCACACAAGAGAAGGCACTTGTCGAAAATCCGGTCGCCATACGCGGCCAGCACGTCATAACCGTGGAAGATCTCCGGTGGCGGCGCTGCGACATCAAAACGGTGCAACTCCTGTATCCCTCCATGGCCAAAATGCAGGCGAAATCACGCGGCGCCGATGACGCATGGCTAGTGAGGGATGGTTACGTCACGGAAGGCTCTTCCAACAACGCCCATATCGTGACTTCGGATGGGACGATCGTCACGCGGGATCTCTCGAGCGATATCCTGCACGGGATTACCCGGGCAGTCGTTCTGCAGTGCGCAAGTGAACTTCATCTGCGGGTGGAGGAGCGCCCATTCACGGTAGTAGAGGCCAGACTTGCGACGGAGGCGTTTTCAACGTCATCATCCGGGCTGGTGAACCCGGTGGTCAGGATGGATGGTGCGCCGATCGGCAACGGGCTGCCGGGCGTAGTCACCCGGCGGTTGCGACAAATTTATCTCGATAGAAGCCGAGCATCGGCGATCTAGCGTTGATCGTCGACGGTGTTCTCTGCGGCGTCAAACATCGATACGCTACCTGCCGGTGGCGTTACTGGGGCGCATATGGACCGCGCTAACTCAAGCACTCCTGACGCCAGCCCTGCACGTGAATAGCTCGCCCGAGCACTCGCGGCGCCCAAGTAGCTTGACAAGGCCGCTGCTAGGCTGGCGTTCGCGCCAGATGCTGGCGGCGATCCTTCCATTGGCGGGGCATCTCCTCTGACTCTAGTCAAGCGGTCCTTGGCGAATCCCAGCGCGAGCCGCCGAAGGGGCTGAGCGCCTTGTCGCGCAATTCCCTGAACTTGGACGAGGCTTCGGCCAGGCGCCGGTCCCATTCCGGATTGGGGACCTGGCCCTCGATGGCGGCGAAGTAGACCTGCATCAGCGAAGCGATGGCGAAGGGCTCGATGAAAGCCGCCTTGAAGGCCCAGGCGAAGACGATGGCCAACACGAAGGCCCAGCCGGCAAGCTGGCCCGGCATGGCCCAGAGGATCGCGGCGGCGGGCGCCAGCATTAAAAGGAAGATGACGAAGGAAACACCCCACATGATCACCGCCAGCCAGACGGCGTTCTTGACCATCAACTTGCCGTTCTGCGCATAGAGCACGACGCCTTGCCTGGCGGTCTCGAAAGGCGAGTTGGAATTGGTGCGGATGTTGTAGCCGAGGATGATCTCGTCGACATAGGTCAGCGACAGGCGGATCACGGTGTTGATGAAGCTCACCAGACCGCTCAAGCCTGGAATGGGTAGGAATGCAGCAATGCCGCCGATCAGCCCGGTGATGGCGCGGATGGCGCCTTTCACCAGCTGGTCGACGACGAAAAGGATGTTGGCCTCGGCGAAGCGCTTCGTCACCACTTCGCGCGCATAGGCGATCTGGCCCTGGCCGTCGGGAACTTCCTGCCCGTCGATCAGATGGACCATGACGGCGATATGGCCGGCCTTGAGCACATAGAGAATGTATTCGCGGATCCAGTAGACGGCGATCGAGACCACGCCGAAGCCGACGATCCCACCCCACAAGGCAAAGGACATCGGCCCGTCCGGATCGGTCGAGATGTGGCCGACGCCGTAACCGACGCTGGCGCCGGTGCCGGTCGCTGTTATGTAGGCCACCGTGATGCCGAAATAGACGATGATGCGAAAGACGATGAACGGCCACGTCCGCATCATGATGGACACCGACCGGCCGATGCTGAAGTCCCACATGGCCCCGACCCTCCGCCTCAGAGAATTGGCGGGAGAGGATGCGCTCGCTCCTGCCAAAGTCAATGTCGGAGGGATTTTGAGCGGGGGACAATTGTCTGAGGCAGCGCGGACCCGAGTGATTGCCCGGAACGCCGCGACCGGATGCTATTTGGTTTTCAGGCCTTCCAGCAGCTGCTTGAACGCCGCCACAACCTTCTTCGACGTCGCTTCCGGATCCTTGGCATTGGCGATGCGCTGCGAGGCCTGGCTACTGGCGCCGTTGATGAGCCGCGCTGCGGTCTCGGGGTCGAGATCGGGAACGACGACGCCCTCCTCCTGCAGCTTTGACAGGTGATCGGTCATTGAAGCCGTGCAGGCGCTGGCGTTGGGCCACTGAGCCGGATCGCCGAGCACGGCCGGGCCGTCCCTGAACATGATGCGCTGGATTTCCGGTTCAAGCGCCATCTCGATATAGGTGGTGCATTCGTCGACGAAATGCTGCCAGCGAGTAGGCGCCCGCGAGGCCACCTCGTTCACCCGCGCCGCCATCTCGGCGTCGATCTCGGCGATCACCGCCTGCAGCAGCCCCTTCTTGTCGCCGAAATGATGATAGAGCGCGCCGCGCGTCAGACCCGCCGAAGCGGTGAAATCGTCCATCGAGGCCTCGGCATAGCCGATCGTGCCGAAGGCATAGCGCGCGGCCGCGATCAGCTTGGCGCGCGTCTCGGCGATCATCTCCTTGCGGGGCTTATGCATGGCTCCTGGCCTTATTCACATACGCGTCGTATGCTAATTGACATACGCGACGTATGAACTATCTGCCATTCATACGCTGCGTATGTAATTGCGGCACTTTCCCTTGTCGAGGAACAGGACCATGCGAAACCCATATTCGGAAATCTTTCGGGCTCCTGGCACGAAGAGCTTCGCCGCGGCAGCCTTCATCGCCCGGCTGCCGATCGCCATGGCGCCGATCGGCATTGTGGCGATGCTGTCACAAACGCATGGCGAGTACTGGCTGGCCGGCGCCGTCTCGGCCACATACGCTTTGGTCAACGCCTTCCTGTCGCCGCAGGTCTCGCGGCTGGTCGACCGCCTCGGCCAGAGCCGGATTGCCGTGCCGACGACACTTGTCTCGGCGCTTGCCTTCGCAACCTTGATCGTCGCGGCCAACCAGCACTGGCCGGTGTGGACCTTGTTCCTATCCGCGCTGCTTGCCGCGTTAATGCCCAGCATCCCGGCGCTGGTCAGGGCGCGCTGGACCGAGATTTTTCGCGACCGCCCCGAGCTCAATACCGCCTTCGCCTTGGAATCGGCCGCGGACGAGCTGGTCTATGTCGCTGGGGCATCGCTGTCGGTGGGCTTGAGTGCCACGCTGTTTCCGGAAGCCGGGATGGTGGTGAGCACCTTGCTGCTCGCCTTCGGCTCGGCGGCATTCCTGCTGCAGCGTTCGACGGAACCGCCCATTCGTCCGGCCGAGGATGGCGCGGCCGGTTCGGCGATCCGCCTGCGGCCGGTGCAGATCATCACCGTCGCGCTGATCTTTGTCGGCGCGACCTTCGCAACCACGGAAGTCACCACCGTTGCCATTACCGAAGAGCTCGGCCAGCCCGAAGCAGCCAGCCTCGTCATCGGCGTCTATGCACTGGGATCCTTCCTGCTCGGCATCATCGTCGGCGCGCTCAGTTTGCGCACGCCGCTGCAACGCCAACTCGCGATAGCGGTCGCCGTCATCGCGCTCACCACGCTGCCGCTGCTTTTTGCCGACACGGTGCCGACCCTGGCGCTAGCCGTCTTCGTCAGCGGCGTTGCCATCTCGCCGACCTTCATCACCGCCTTTGGCCTGATCGAACGCCACGTGCCGCCGGCAATGCTCACGGAAGGCGTGACCTGGGTGACCACCGGGATCGGCATCGGCATTGCGCTTGGCTCCTTCGCCGCCGGCTGGATGGTCGACACTTTTGGACCGCAGAACGGGTTCTGGGTGTCGGTGGCGGCAGGCTCAGTCGCTTTGGTCACCGTGCTCGCCGGCCAGTGTCGGCTGGCGACGCCGGACTGCGACCCGAATGAATGCGAAGCGGCGATTGCTCCGGCTGGATGATACCGATGCATCCGGCTCTGGCTGGCTATATGTCCTGCTTTTGAACGAACTTCGCCGCCGGGACTGCGTAAAGCCCCGTCGGCGCGCCATGGAGCATGATCTCCCGCTCGAAGACGAAGCCGCATTTCTCCAGCACGCGCCGCGATGCCGGATTGGCGGGACGCGCCAGTGCGATCACCCGATCGGCGCGCAAGGGGCCGAAAGCCGCGTGCAAGCTCCCCCGGACCAGTTCCGTCGCGTAGCCATGCCCCCAGGTCTCGGGGTGAAGATGATAGGACAGGTTCAGCCCATCGAAATCGCTCGATAAGGTGACGCCGCCGAAGCCGATCAGTTTCTCATTGGCTTCGACCGCCCAGCGACCAAATCCGCGCCTGTCCCAATGATCGATGTCGCGAGCGAGCCTCGCGGCACTCTGCTGCGGCGTGTCCGGCGTCGGGTCGGGGCGATGCGCCACCAGTTCGGGGCGCGAGAAAAGATCGGCCAGAAACTCCAGATCCGCCTGTTTGGGCCGGCGCAGCAGCAGTCGTTCGGTCTGCTGGCTGACAGGCAATGGCGCGGCCATCGTTTTTCTCCGTCGCCCTGTCGGCCGAAACGTCAGAGAATTTCCGTCTTGGCGATGTGAATGCCGAATCCTTCGAGCCCGACATAGTGGCGCTCGCGCGAGGCGATCAGGTTGATCGAGGAGATGCCGAGATCCTTGAGGATCTGCGCTCCGAGCCCGATCTCGCGCCACTCGTTCTCGCGCCGGCGCGCCTCTTCGTGATCCTCGCGGTCGCCGCTTTGTGGCCGCTTGCGCTCCTGATGGGCGACGCCGACCGAGCCTTCGCGCAGGTAGACGATGACGCCACGCTTGCGCTCGCCCATCGCCTTCATGATGTGGTCCAAGCGGTGGCTGGTGCCGAAGACGTCGGTGACGACGTCTTCCGAATGCAGCCGCACCGGCACCTCCTCGCCGTCGCGGATGTCGCCGAAGACGACCGCGACATGGTGCATGGAATCCCAGGGCAGCGTGTAGGTGAAAACCTGCGCCTTGCCGCCGGGCGTCTCGATGTCGGAGCAGGCGACGCGCTCGACCAGCGTTTCCTTGCGCTGGCGATAGGCGATGAGATCGGCGACCGAAACCTGCTTCAGCCCGTGCTGCGCGGCGAAAGCCTGCACCTCAGGTCCACGCTTGACGGTGCCGTCGTCGTTGACCAGTTCGGAGATGACGCCGATCGGCGGCAGCCCGGCGAGTTTGCACAGGTCGACCGCGGCTTCCGTATGGCCCGAGCGCATCAAGACACCGCCTTCGCGCGCGATCAGCGGGAAGATGTGGCCGGGCCGCACGAAGTCGGAGGCACCAACATTGCCATTGGCGAGGTTACGCACGGTGAGCGTGCGGTCGTCCGCCGAAATACCCGTCGTGGTGCCGTGCTTGAAGTCGACGCTGACGGTGAAAGCCGTGGTGTGGGCGGAATCATTGTCGGCCACCATGGGCGCAAGGTTTAGCCTCCTTGCGTCCTCGCGCAGCATCGGCGTGCAGACGATGCCGGAGGTGTTGCGGACGATGAAGGCCATCTTTTCCGGCGTGCAGTGGACGGCGGCAACGATCAGGTCGCCCTCGTTCTCGCGCCCATCATCGTCCATGACGACGACGATCTCGCCGCGCTCGAAAGCGCGGATCGCTTCGACGATCTTCTTCTGGTCGTATGGCATGGACGCTCGCTAGCTCGCTTGGGGAATAGGGCGGTAAGGGAGTAGGGGAACGGAAAAAGTTTGGCGTCGCCGAATGCGACGTAACATACTCTCCTGCTGCCTTACTGCCCTCCTCCCCTTCCCGTCTGTCCTCTATGGCGCAGATAATGATCCGCAATCGCGCAGGCAACCATGGCCTCGCCGATCGGCACGGCGCGGATGCCGACGCAGGGATCGTGGCGGCCCTTGGTCATGACCTCGACGTCCTTGCCGTCCTTGTCGATCGATTTCCGCGGCGTCAGGATCGAGGAGGTCGGCTTGACGGCGAAGCGTGCGACGATCGCCTGGCCGGTCGAGATGCCGCCGAGGATGCCGCCGGCATTGTTGGACAAAAACACCGGCTTGCCGTCATTGCCGATCCGCATCTCGTCGGCATTCTGTTCGCCGGTGATGCGAGCGGCTTCGAAGCCGTTGCCGATCTCGACGCCCTTGACGGCGTTGATCGACATCAGGCCGGAGGCGATGTCCTGGTCGAGCTTGGCATAGATCGGCGCGCCGAGGCCCGCCGGCACACCTTCGGCGACGATCTCGATCACCGCGCCGACCGACGAGCCGGCCTTGCGAATGCCGTCGAGATAGGCGGCAAAGACCGGAACCGAGGCCGGGTCGGGGGTGAAAAACGGGTTTTCCGCATCGCCGATGAAATTCCAGTTCCAATTGGCGCGATCGATCGACTTTTCACCCATCGAGACCAGGGCGCCGCGCACCACCATGCCCGGCACCACCTTGCGTGCCAGCGCGCCGGCCGCCACTCTGGCTGCTGTCTCGCGCGCCGAGGAGCGGCCGCCGCCGCGATGGTCGCGCAACCCGTATTTGATCTCATAGGTGTAATCGGCATGGCCCGGCCGGTACTGGCGGGCGATCTCGCCGTAATCCTTGGAGCGCTGATCCACATTTTCGATCAGCATCGAGATCGGCGTGCCGGTGGTGATCATCGTCTCGCCGTCCTCGCCGAGGATGAAGCCGGAGAGGATCTTGACCTCGTCCGGCTCGCGGCGCTGGGTGACGAAGCGCGACTGGCCCGGGCGGCGCCGGTCGAGCTCGGCCTGGATGTCCTCGCGCTTGAAGCGGATCCCGGGCGGGCAGCCGTCGATAACGCAGCCAATAGCGGCGCCATGGCTTTCACCCCAGGTGGTGACGCGGAAAAGATGGCCGAAGGTGTTGTGAGACATGGAAAAAACGCCCTGCCCGGCGCGGACCCGGTTCGCCGGTTCAAGCGTGCCTTCTATTGGCGTTTTCCACAGCGGTCAAACGGTGATCGGATGCATCAATCTGTGATCTGGAGGATTTAGTTTTGACACATTCGGTTGGTTTCTGCTCTCTTCCATCCGCCGTTGAGGATCCGCCGTTGCTCATGCCGGCGCAATGACCAAAGAGGACGACGATGCGTACCCTGATTGGCGCCGCCTGCGCCATGTTGCTCATTTCCACCGCTGCCGCGTTCGCCGGCCAGACCGAAGGCTTGATCAAGAAGGTCGACAAGGACACGCTGACGCTGACGCTGGACGACGGAAAGTCCTACAAGCTCAACGCCGAAACCGATCTCGACGCGCTGAAGCCCGGCATGGATATCGTCCTCGCCTACGACGTGACCAATGGCGAGAATGTCGTGACCGATATGCAGCTGCCGGACAGCGACTAGAATTAGCTGGCAACCTAGTCAACCAAACAACGGCGCCGGTCGTCCGGCCGCCATCTTGGTGGCTTCATCCTTCGCGTTTGCGAGGATAGTCGACCCTGGGGCTATAGCGAACTGCTGACAAAATGCGTCGAGGCGATGCTGACCTTCGTTCAGCCGCCCCAAAGCGATTAGGATGAGGCCCCATGCCAGGTCAGTTTGCACGTAATTCTCCAATGAGAAACGTTTGAACTTCATCTTTGCCCGTTGCTCGAAGATGTGGGCGAAGTCACCCAATGCAGTGATCTTCGACCAATCCAGTCGAGCGGCTTTTACGGCAGCCAATGCAACCCGTTCGACATGATAGTCACGATCGTTGGCGTAGAAAGAACACCAGCCTGGAATCGAGCCTGACAGGTCAATGGGGTCGATACAGAGATTAAAGGCGGCCGACTTTGCCGTTCCTTTCCACGTGAGTTTTCCACGGCCGAAAATCGGGCACAAAGTCGACCGACACGCCCCAGCAAGCAGAAAAAGTCATTCCTTTCATCGTTTGAAACTTCAACAGATAGCGCATGTGGTCCTTTGGGTCGCTCACCCAGAACAAATCGCCCACTCGCTGAAAATCTGGTGCCAGAGTGTCTGCCAGCGCTCCTGCGACTATGTCGCCTAGGGCCTCCCGCGGCGAATTGGGCGACCTAGCTCAGGCCGTCGGCGAAATCTATCGATCAAACTGGAGAACATGCAGTCGTAACCGGCCCAATCGTAAGCTGAGCATGACAGGTAAGCATTGCCGACTGCTACGATCAATTCGTTGCCAGGTGTAGAGGCTTACAGCCACTCCAGGCTGCGGCCCTCGAGTCGGAGCATACGGTCCTGCGGCATGTCGAGGCTGGCGGCTTCCTGCTTGGAAATGCCGGTGACGAAGCGGAAGAAGCAGCGCATGACCCCGCCATGGGTGACGCAGACGGTCGGCTGGCGAAGCGCGTCGAACCAGGGTTTTATCCGCTCGAGCAGCATCTCGTAGCTTTCGGCGCCCTCGCCGGGCGGCTGGAAATCCCACTTCGCGGCGCGGCGGCTTTTGGTCGAACCCGGGACACGCTTTTCGAGTTCGGCAAAGGTGAAACCCTGCCAGTCGCCGAAGCTTAGCTCCACCAAGCGCGGATCGGTGCGATAGGCGAGCGGGTCGAGACCCATCGCCGCGCGCATCAGTTCCATCGTCTCGCGCGTGCGGCGCATCGGGCTGGCGACAAAATCGAAATCCGCGGCGTTTCCGATAAGGTCCGCCAACCGTCGGCCGTTTTGCGTCGCCTGCTCGCGGCCAAGTTCGTTGATATCGGTATCTGCCTGGCCTTGCAGCCGACCCTCGGCGTTCCACTGCGTCTGGCCGTGGCGCGCGATGTAGACGAGCGGATACATCAGGTCTCCGGAGGTCGGGCCAGGGCCTGGACGAATAGACAGGCGGAGAGAACTAGTCCTTGACGGTCGAGATGTCGGGCGCGTCGACCGCCTTCATGCCGACGACATGGTAGCCGGAATCGACGTGATGGACCTCGCCGGTCACGCCGCGCGACAGGTCCGACAGGAAGTAGACGCCGGAATCGCCGACTTCTTCCTGCGTCACCGTCTGCTTGAGCGGCGCGTTGTACTCGTTCCATTTGAGGATGTAGCGGAAGTCGCCGATGCCGGAGGCGGCAAGGGTCTTGATCGGGCCGGCCGAGATGGCGTTGACGCGGATCTTCTTGGCGCCGAGGTCGACGGCGAGATAGCGCACGCTGGCCTCGAGCGCCGCCTTGGCGACGCCCATGACGTTGTAGTGAGGCATAACCTTCTCGGCGCCGTAATAGGTCAGCGTCAGCAGCGAGCCGCCTTCGCTCATCAGCGGCTCGGCGCGCTTGGCGATGGTGGTGAAGGAAAACACCGAAATATCCATGGTGCGCAGGAAATTATCGCGCGTCGTCTCGACATAACGGCCGGTCAGCTCGTCCTTGTCCGAGAAGGCGATGGCATGGACGAGGAAGTCGAGCTTGCCCCAGTGCTTGGCGATGTCGGCAAAGACTGCGTCCAGGCTTTCCGGATCGGTCACGTCGCAATGGCCGGCGACATGCGCGTTGAGTTCCGCCGCCAGCGGCTCGACGCGCTTCTTGAACGCCTCGCCCTGATAGGTCAGCGCGATTTCGGCGCCGTGATCGACGCAAGCCTTGGCGATGCCGAAAGCGATCGACCGATTGTTTGCGACGCCAAGGATGAGGCCTCGCTTACCGGCCATCAGGCCCTGTCCACCCGCCATGTGCGCAATTCTCCGCAAGAATGTCTGCTTTGTGGAGCCCTATCGCACAGGCACAGGGCCCCTTCAAGCGTCGAAAACAGACTGGCTTGAGGAGAAAACCGCTTCGATCAGCCTTTCCGCTTGCGCATCAGGGCTTCGAGATCGGCGTCTCCACCCTCCGGCAGCATCAGCCGCACATGGGCGTAGAGATCGCCATGGCCACCTACTTTTTCCGGCAGGCCCCTGCCCTTCAGGCGCAACACCTTGTCCGAGCTCGACCATGCGGGAACGTTGACCGCGAGCTTGCCGGTCGGCGTCTCGACGGCCACCTTGGCGCCGAGCACCGCGTCGGCGAGTTCGATAGGCAGGTCGACATGCAGGTCGCGGCCCTCGATGCGATAGCGCGGATGGCGGCGAATGTGGATCTTGACCAGCGCGTCGCCCGGCTGGCCGGGCCCCTGCTCGCCCTGACCCTTCAGGCGGATGGTCTGGCCCTCCTCGACATAGGTGGGAAGCTTGACCGCCATCTTGCGGCCGTCAGGGAACATCGCCGTCACCTTCTCCGCGGTGGCGGCCTCTTCGACGGTGATGTCCAGCGTGACATTGAGGTCAGGCGCCTGGACCGGCTGGCGACGGTCGCCACGGCCTGGACCGCGCCCACCCGAAAAGGCCTCGCCGAAGATCTGGCTGAAGATGTCGCTGTTGCCGTCGAAAGGATCGCCGCCCGGACGACCGGTGCGGAATTCGAAATGCGCCCCGCCGGGGCGCTGCTGACGGCGGAATCCGGCAAACGGATCGCCACCGGCCGCGCCCTCGAAGCCCTGGAATCTCGGCTTGCCGTCGGCGTCGATCTCGCCGCGATCGTAAGCTGCGCGGCGCTTCTCGTCGCCGACGATCTCATAGGCCTGGTTGGCGGCCGCAAAACGCTCTTTCGCCTTCGGATCATTCGGATTCTGGTCCGGATGATGCTGCTTGGCGAGCTTGCGGTACGCCGATTTTATTTCCTTGGCCGAGGCGTTCTTGGCAACGCCCAGCACCTCATAGGGGTCGCGCATGCTTCCTGCCTGAAAGAGAGATTGGGTCCACAGTTGCCCTCTATATGCGCTCGCATAGGAAGAAATTCCAGTGGTGCAAGATGCCAATGGACACTGAAATTAGAGCGCCTTGAACTCCTGCATGCGCCAGCCTCCGGCGTCGGCAATGCACAGCTCGCCCTGATACATGGCGACGCCGTCGAAACTTTCCCGCGTCGCGTTGAAGCGGCGGCAGGTCAAGCCGCCATCCTTGAGTTCCACCAGCTCGGTGATCGAGCCGCGGGAGCCGGTGCCGGCATTGGCCCATGGCACCGCCTGGCCGCCGAGCTCCTGGATGTCGGCGGAAGACACCGCATTGCCGATCGTGGTCTGGTCCGAGTCGTTGTCGCTGCTTGCCGGCACGGCGGGCGCGGACGGCGCGCTGGAGGTGATGATCGAGCGGTCAACCTCCGCCTTCTCGAGGCTGAAGCCGCCGGCGCCACAGGCCGCGAGCGGAAGCGCCAATGTCAGCAACGCAGCCTTGGCGCTGGCCGAAGCAATAACGCTCCATTGCCCGCTGTCAAAAGCTTGCGCGATACGCGACAATCGGCGAACTCCTCCCGCAACGTTAAAAATTTGGAAAACTATGAACGAAAGCGAGTTAACAAGCGGTGACTTCGCCGAGGCTTTGGAGCCGTTCCGGCTGTTTGCCGAGTGGCTGGACGACGCCGTCAAGAGCGAGATCAACGACCCCAACGGCGTTGCGTTGGCAACCGTCGACGCCGACGGCATGCCGGATGTGCGGATGGTGCTGCTCAAGGGGTTCGACGAAAGGGGATTTGTCTTCTACACGAATTTCGAGAGCGCCAAGGGCCGCGAGATTCTTGGCAGCATGAAGGCGGCGATGTGCTTCCACTGGAAATCGCTGCGCCGCCAGGTGCGCGTGCGCGGGCCGGTGGAGATCGTCAGCGACGCCGAGGCCGACGCCTATTATGCGACGCGGCCGCGCGGCAGCCGCATCGGCGCCTGGGCCTCGAAACAGTCGCGGCCGCTGGAAAGCCGCTTCGCGCTGGAGAAGGCGGTGGCCGAATACACGGCGCGCTATGCGATTGGCGAAATCCCGCGGCCGAAACACTGGTCGGGCTTCCGCATCCTGCCGGAGACGATCGAGTTCTGGCACGACCGCCCGTTCCGGCTGCATGACCGCATCGTGTTCTCGAGAAACGACGGCGGCGGCTGGGACAAGACGCGGCTTTACCCCTGATGTCGCCGAGAGCGGAGATTTTTCAGCCTTTCTTGCGGGTCATGAAGGCGGACAACGCGGCGCGCGCCTCGTCGGACTTCAGCCGCTCGCGGAAATGCTCGCTCTCTAGCTTGATGTGGGCGACGAGTTCCTCGCGCGGCTCACGCATCAGATCGCGGGCAATCTTAAGCGCCTGCGGCGGCTTGGCGGCGATCTCGGCCGCCGCTGCCAGCACCGCGCCTTCCAGGGCGTCTTCCGCGACCACGTCGTAGATCAGGCCGGCGGCCTTGGCGCGCTCAGCCGAAAAGCCTTCGCCGAGACCGAGCAGCGCGAAGGCGCCCTGGCGGCCGAGGACCTGCGGCGCGAGCAGGCTCGAGCCGGCCTCCGGCACGAGGCCGAGGTCGACGAAGGGCGTGCGGAAGAGCGTTCGCGGCGTGGCGAAGGTCAGGTCGCAATGCAGATTGAGCGTGGTGCCGATGCCCACCGCTATGCCATCGACACCCGAGACCATCGGCTTCTCCGCCTTGGCCAGCGCCATCAGGAAATCCCACACCTCATTCCCCCCCTCGCCGCCGGTGGCGATCACCAGGAAGTCCGCAAGGTCGTTGCCGGAAGAAAAGGCACCGGGCACCCCGAGAAAGACATGGACGCGAACGGTCGGGTCGGCATCCCCTTCAGAAAGGGCGGCCGACATTTTCGCATACATGGCACGCGTCAGCGCGTTCTTCTTGTCCGGCCGATTCATGCGGATGATCTGCACGGCGCCCCAGCGCTCGATGAGGATATGGTCGGTCACGGTCGGTTCCTTCGGCTGACTGGCTGTTCAGGCGATCAGCGCCTTGCCGGCGGCGGCGAGGCTTTCGGCGCCGTCGATGACGCGCTCCTTGAGCGCGCGCGTCTCGCCTAGGAGGTTCTCGGCAAAGAAGCGGCAAAGCGCGACGCGGCCGCGGTCGGCTAGGCCGCCTTGCGCCAAATAAGCGCCGCCGGCGGCGAGCGAGATTAGGCGCAGATAGGGCGTGGCGCCGGCCATCGCGGCATCGGCCTTGCCGTCGGCCAACAGCCTTTGCAAGAAGCGCGTTGCCTCGTCGAGATCGGCAAGCGCGCGATCGAGATTGTCGGCGGTGCGGCCAAAACCTTCGATGTTGGAGGTGCGCACCGCATCGGCCATCGCTTTCAATTCGCCGATATAGCGATGCACGTGCGCGCCGCCGCCGAGCGGCAGTTTTCGCGAGACGAGGTCGATCGCCTGGATGCCGTTGGTGCCTTCATAGATCGGCGCGATGCGGGCGTCGCGATAGAGCGCCGCCGCGCCCGTCTCCTCGATGAAGCCCATGCCGCCATGCACCTGGATCCCCAGCGAAGCGACCTCGACGCCGACATCGGTCGAAAAGGCTTTTGCCAGCGGCGTCAAGAGATTGGCGCGGTCGCGCCAGTTGGCGGCGGCCTCGCCCTCGGCGACACGGGCACGGTCGATGGCGTGCGCGCAGGAATAGGCGATAGCACGCGCGATCTGCGTCAGCGCCTGCATTGTGAGAAGATTGCGCTGCACGTCCGGGTGATGGGCGATCGGCGCCATGCCGGACCCTGAATAATCAGATGCCTTGCCCTGCCGGCGCTCATTGGCATAGGCGATCGCCTTCTGCGTGGCAGTTTCGGCCACTGCAACGCCCTGCATGCCCACCGCGAGACGAGCGTTGTTCATCATCGTGAACATGCAGGCCAACCCCTTGTTCTCCTCGCCGACCAGCCAGCCGATGGCGCCGGGCGTCATGCCCGCAAAACCGTCGCCATAGATCATGGTGCAGGTCGGCGAAGCGTGGATGCCGAACTTGTGCTCGAGGCTGGAACAGAAGACGTCGTTGCGGGCGCTGAGCGAGCCATCGTCATCGACCAGGAACTTCGGCACCAGGAAGAGCGAGATGCCGCGCGTGCCGGCGGGCGCGTCGGGCAGCCTAGCCAGCACCAGATGCACGATGTTGTCGGTGAAATCGTGCTCGCCATAGGTGATGAACATCTTCTGGCCGAAGATGCGGTAGGTGCCGTCGCCGGCAGGCTCGGCACGGGTGCGCAGAGCGCCGAGGTCCGAGCCCGCCTGCGGCTCGGTCAGGTTCATCGTGCCCATCCACTCGCCCGAGACGAGCTTGGCGAGGTATTTGGCCTTGAGCGCCTCGGAGGCGTGCTTGTCGAGCGCCTCGACCGCGCCCATGGTGAGTGTCGGGCCGATGCCGAAGGCCATGGCGCCGGAGTTCCACATTTCGAGCGCGGCGACGGCTAGCATGGTCGGCAAGCCCTGGCCGCCATATTCGGCCGGCCCGGACAGCGCGTTCCAGCCGCCTTCGATCCAGCGCCGGTAAAGCTCCTTCCAGCCGGGCGGTGTGGTGACGGAAGCGCCCTTCAACACCGCGCCATGCTCGTCGCCGATCTTGTAGAGCGGCGCAACCTCCTCGCTGGCGAAGCGCCCGGCCTCGGCCAGGATCGCGTCGACAAGGTCCTCGCCCAGATCGCCGAAGGTGCCGGCATCCAGCGCCGGCTTCAGGCCGGCCACCTGCTTCAGCGTGAAGGCGATGTCCTCGACCGGTGCGCGATACATTGTGCCTACTTCTCCTCCAGTGCGCCCAACCGTAGTCGCGTAGCCGAAGCGAGGCCATCCATACTTGGGGTTGGCCTGCGTCCTTCTTTTTACGTAAACGTCAAACACGCGGATTTTGCAAGCGTAGACTTCGTCGTCCACGGCCGGAGAGGTTCAGTCGCTGTTCCGGCGCTGAACACCTCGCGGTTTGACAGCACTTCCTTAACCATAGCGGTTCAGGATCGTCCTCTGGTCAGTGGGGACACCCTGATTGAAAAAGCCGGCGCGCCCTCTTCGCCGCCTGGCGCTTCTCGCGGCTGCGGTTGCGCTGGGCACGGCGGCAAAGGCCTCGGATTTCTCCGAGCCGTGGAAGAATGCCGACCGCGCGCTGGTGATCGACGCCTACGAATACAACTCCATCGATTGGGCTGAGCTTGCCACCGACAAGCGCATTGTCGGCTTCATCAACAAGGCGTCCGACGGGCTGCCGCCGCCCTATTTCTGCTTCGGCGACGAGACCGAGGTGAAGCTCTGCAAGGCGCTGTGGAAGCGCCATGCGGTGACGCGCGAGCTTTTCCAGACACGCAAGGTGGTGGCGAAGGCGCTCGGCCTGAAGTGGGGCGCCTATCACCTCGCCCGCCCCGGCAATCCGGTCGAGCAAGCCAACAATTTCATCGATTTCGCCGAGCCGGCGCCGGACGATCTCATTGCCCTCGACATCGAGGGCATCGACCCCACGCAATGGATGTCGCTCGAGGATGCGGAAGAATTCGTGCGCCAGGTGCATCGCCGCCTCGGCCGCTTCCCGGTGCTCTACTCGAACGGCAAGACCGCCCAGTACATCGCCGACAACCGTTACACCTACCGGCTGTTGTCGCGGTTGCCGCTCTGGTATGCGCGCTACAAGCCGGACATCGACGTGCATTTCCCGATGGGCAACTGGCAGGGTTACGCGCTCTGGCAGTTCGCGGCAAAGGCGAATTGCGGCCGCTTCAGCTGCCCCTATCGCGTGCCGGGCACGCCCAACGACATCGACGTCAGCGTCGCGCCGATGAAAGCCGATGCGTTGCGCCAGCAATGGGCCTTTGGCGGCTTGATCGACGTGCCGGCGGATTACCTCGCCTCGATCCCGGTGCCGATCCCGCGCGAAGCGGGCCTCGCCGGCAAGGTCACCATCACCTATGCCGATGTGGCGACGCCGCCGACCATCGAGGAAATGGTCGCGGTGCTCGGCGCGCGCTGGGAGAAATTCCGCGACGGATTCCGAATGCCGGTGGTCAAGACCGTGCCGCAGCGCCCGAGCTTCGGCATCGTGCAATATGTCGCCTGGAAACGAGCCGGACAGCGCACGCCCGAACAGCTCGACGCCGCTTTCGCGGCCGCCGATCCGGTCAGCACTGCATCGACGACGCTCGACCACCGCAGGCAGTAGTCAACGGCAGCGTCAACGATGATTGCCCAGGCTGGCATACATGCCGGTGGTGCGGAACTGTGTGGGCGTGATGCCGTAGCAGCGGCGAAACACCTTGGAAAAATAGTTGGGGTCGTCGAAACCGCACAGAACAGCGACTTCCTTTACCGGCAGGAAATCGGCCTTGGTCAGCAACTTGGCGGCGCGCTGCAGCCGCTGCTGCAGGACGAATTCGGCCGGCGGCAATCCTTCGCTCTCGGCGAAGCAGCGCGAGAAATGGGCGCGGCTGAGGCCGCTGATTTCGACCAGCTCCGCCACCGGCAGCGGCTTGTCGAGATTGGCGTTGATGTGATCGATGACCGGCTGCATGGCGCTCTGCTTCTCGGCGAAGGCGTGCGAGCCGAAGACATCGTCGTAAAGCGCCATCGCCGCCTCATAGGCGATCGCCGAGGCCGCGCCCGGCGAGGCGGCGCCCTTGATCAGGCGCAGGCTGCAATCGGCAAGGTGATCGATGGTCGCCGGCTGCAGCCGGAACACGGGACCTGAGACGCTGAGGATCGACTTGTGGACGCGGAGCGCCTCCTCGCCGTTCATCGAGATCCAGAAATATTCCCAGCGGTCGCCCTTGGCCAGCCAGTAGCGATGGTTGTGCGGCACCAGCACCAGCAGCGTATCGCTCGCCTGCAGGCGGTAACTGCGGCTTTCATAGCGCAATTGCCCGGTGCCGCTGATCGTATGCTGGAGCACGGTAAACGGGGTCTGGCCGCGCTTTCGCCCGTCCCAGTCGTAAGTCTCGTCCTCGCGCACCTCGTAGCCGGTGCTGGTCGGCATGGCGTGCAGGCGCTGGCGCCCGCGCGGCAGCGAGATCGTGCGCATTAGCTTTCCATTGGCGATCAGATCCTGCAGCACAAAATTACCCTCGAAAGCATAATCCTTCTCTGGCCGCGCCGGCGAATAAGCGCATAATCCGGCTCACTCAAGAACGGGAAAGACCCGCGGTCGAGGAGCGGGCGGGAGGAGAAAGAGCTGGATTTCCGGCTCCACGTGGCGAGCGCGCCTGCCGGCGCGCGGCCATATCCTCCCTTGCTGCTCCTTGCCTAACATTCGATTGGATCGAGGTGAAGGTGATGAGCTTCAAAATCGCTATTATTGGCGCCGGCAGCGTCGGCTTCACCAAGAAGCTGTTCACCGACATTCTCTGCGTGCCCGAATTCAAGGACATCGAATTCGCGCTGACCGACATCAGCGAGCACAATCTCGGGATGATCCAGGCGATCCTCGATCGGATCGTGGAAGCAAACGGGCTGCCGACCAAAGTGACGGCGACGACCGACCGCCGCAAGGCGCTGGAAGGCGCGCGCTACATCATCAGCTGCGTGCGCGTCGGCGGTCTCGAAGCCTATGCCGACGACATCCGCATCCCGCTGAAATACGGCATCGACCAATGCGTCGGCGACACGATCTGCGCCGGCGGCATCCTTTACGGCCAGCGCAACATCCCGGTGATCCTCGACTTCTGCAAGGATATCCGCGAGGTCGCCGAGACCGACGCCAAATTCCTGAACTACGCCAACCCGATGGCGATGAACACCTGGGCCGCGATCGAATACGGCAAGGTCGACACGGTCGGGCTCTGCCACGGCGTGCAGCACGGCGCCGAACAGATCGCCGAGGTGCTCGGCGCGAAGTCGCCCAGCGAGCTCGACTATGTCTGCTCCGGCATCAATCACCAGACCTGGTTCATCGAGCTCAGGTTGAACGGCCGCGCGATCGGCAAGGAAGAGCTGGTCGCCGCCTTCGAAGCGCATCCGGTCTATTCGAAGCAGGAGAAGCTGCGCATCGACGTGCTGAAGCGCTTCGGCGTCTATTCGACCGAAAGCAATGGGCATCTGTCCGAATACCTGCCCTGGTACCGCAAGCGCCCCGACGAGATCACACGCTGGATCGACATGTCGGACTGGATCCATGGCGAGACCGGCGGCTATCTCCGCTACTCGACCGAGACCCGCAATTGGTTCGAGACCGAGTATCCGCAGTTCCTCGAAGCGGCGTCGAAGCCGATCGACCCGGCCAAACGCTCCAACGAGCATGCCAGCCACATTCTCGAGGCGCTGGAAACAAACCGCGTCTACCGTGGCCATTTCAACGTCAAGAACAACGGCGTGATCACCAACCTGCCACAGGACGCCATCATCGAGTCACCCGGCTTCGTCGATCGCTTCGGCATCAACATGGCCGCCAGCATCACGCTGCCCGAGGCATGCGCCGCCACCTGCATGTCATCGATCAACGTCCAGCGCATGTCGGTGCATGCTGCGATCGCCGGCGACATCGATCTTTTGAAGCTCGCCATGCTGCACGATCCGCTGGTCGGCGCGGTGTCGACGCCGGAGGAAGTCTGGCAGATGGTGGACGAGATGGTCGTCGCCCAAGCCGCCTGGCTGCCGCAATATGCGGACGCCGTGCCGGCGGCAAAGGAGCGACTTGCGAAGTCGAAGGTCAAGACCCGCGAATGGGCGGGCGCGGCGCGGCGGAACGTCCGCTCGATCGAGGAACTGCGCGCCGAAAAGGCGGCACTGAAACAGGCCGGCTGAGATTTCCGGCAGGCGGACCTGCTGGAGGCCAGACCGCCGAAAACGGCCTCCAAAATAAAGATCAAGCGGCGGGCAAGCAGCAGACGTTCAAAACATCTGGGAGGAGACAATGAGGAACTTACACAGAATTGGCATTGCCGCCGGACTGGCGCTCGGCGTTTCTATTCCGGCGCTCACCGCTTTCGCTTCCGAACCGACGATCCCGCCCGAGCCGGCGACATTCCCGGCCGAGGGCAAGATTCATTATGTGGCGCGCGACTCCATCCTGGAGTTCAAGGCGCTGCCCGACTACCACGAGCCGGACTGGGTGACGCAGAAATACGTCAAGACCGGCAAGCTGCCGCCGCTCAAGGACAGGCTGCCCAAGGAACCGCTGGTCTTCAAGACCGCCAACATGCCGGACGGCATCGGCGTCTATGGTGACACGATGCGCCATGTCATCGGCGGCAGGCCGGAAGGCTGGAACTACGGTGCCGGCCAGACGCAAGGCTGGGGCGGCATCGACATCGCGCTTTCCGAATGCCTGACACGCACCGCGCCGCTGTTCCAGGTCGATGCCAAGGACACCGAGCCGCTGCCGAACCTTGCCAAGAGCTGGGAGTGGTCGAAAGACGGCCACAAGCTCACCATGCATCTCGTCGAAGGCGCCAAATGGTCGGACGGCGTGCCCTTCAACGCCGACGACGTCATGTTCTACTGGGACGACGAGGTCGTCGACCCCAACGTGTCGCCGCTCAACGGGGCGACGCCGGAAACCTTCGGCGTCGGCACGATGCTCAAGAAGATCGACGACTACACCGTCGAATGGACGTTCAAGGAAGCGTTTCCGAGGCAATATCTCTATGCGATGGCCTACGGCACCTTCTGCCCCGGCCCGGCGCACATTTTGAAGCCGCAGCATCCGAAATATTCGAAGAACACCTACGACCAGTTCAAGAACGCCTTCCCGCCGGAATACATGAACATGCCGGTGATGGGCGCCTGGGTGCCGGTCGAATACCGCCCGGACGACATCATCGTCATGCGGCGCAATCCTTACTACTGGAAGGTCGACGAGAAGGGGAACCAACTGCCTTATCTCAACGAGCTGCAATACAAGCTCTCGACCTGGGCAGATCGCGACGTCCAGGCCGTCGCAGGCTCGGGCGACTTCTCCAATCTCGAGCAGCCCGAGAACTTCGTCGCCTCGCTGAAGCGCGCGGCTGACAAGAACGCGCCGGCACGGCTTGCCTTCGGTCCGCGGCTCATCGGCTACAATCTGCGTATGAATTTTTCCGCCAATGGCTGGGGCAACCCGGACGAGCGAGGCCAAGCGATCCGCGAATTGAACCGCAACGAGGATTTCCGCAAGGCCGTGACCATGGCGATCGACCGCAAGGCGCTCGGCGACTCGCTGGTCAAGGGACCGTTCACCGCCATCTATCCCGGCGGCTTCTCCTCCGGCACCAGCTTCTATGACCGCAAGTCGACGGTTTATTACCCGTTCGATCTCCAAGGGGCCAAGGCCGAGCTCGCCAAGGCCGGTCTCAAGGATACCGACGGCGACGGCTTCGTGAACTTCCCGGCGGGCACCGCCGGCGGCAAGAACGTCGAGATCGTGATGCTGGTCAACAATGACTACACCACCGACAAAAGCCTTGCCGAGGGCGTCGTGGCGCAGATGGAGAAGCTTGGGCTGAGGGTCGTGCTCAACGGGGTCAACGGCACGCAGCGCGACGCGATCCAGTATTCCGGCCGCTTCGACTGGCTGATCCGGCGCAATGACCAGGAGCTCACCTCCGTTGTGCAGAACACGGAGCAACTCGCTCCGGTCGGTCCCAAGACCAGTTGGAACCATCGCGCGCCTGAAAGCGGCGAAGTCGATCTGATGCCGTTCGAGAAGGACCTCGTCGACATCGTGAACAAGTTCGTCACGACGCAGGACAACGACCAGCGCGCCGACCTGATGAAGAAGTTCCAAAAGATCTCGACCGAGCACGTCTACAATGTCGGGCTAACCGAATATCCCGGCGCGCTGATCGTCAACAAGCGCTTCTCCAACATCCCGCAGGGAACGCCGATCTTCATGTTCAACTGGGCCGAGGATTCGATCATTCGCGAACGCGTCTTCGTCGCAGCCGACAAACAGGCGAAATATGAGCTCTTCCCCGACGAGCTTCCCGGCAAGCCCGGAGACAAGGGGCCGATGAACTAGTTAACCTCCCTGACGAAGAGAACTCCGGTCGCGCCAGCTGGCGCGACCGGAGTTCTCTTCGTCAGGGAGGTTAACTAGTTCATCGGC